>CALUSD010000176.1 GCA_944323295.1 uncultured Bacteroidales bacterium
GTGCGCCCGTTATCGTACATAACCCTGCCGGCGGAGCAGAACGGGTGCAATGCAAGGCGCCGAGGGGCGACGCGAAGGGAGTTTACTTCCGTAAATGACCGAGCCCCGACCCCGAACGCAACGCCGCAGTGCGTCCGTTATCATCCGCCGGAAAGCGAGCCTTGCTTCTGTTCACCAAGATAACCCCCGCAAAAATCAGCCCCACCGCCAGCACTTTCAGGATATTGAATGTATCCATGCCCCAGATGATGGCCACGGCTGTAGCCACGACAGGCTGAACGTAATTGTACATGGCGACAAGAGTAGGTCTGAGATGCTTTTGACCGACGGGAACGATAAGATAACAGAGGAATGTGCCGAAAATCAGGACATAGGCAAGTTCGGCATATTCGGTAAGGGAAATGGAGTTCCACCCTGTCAGCGCGAGGCTTCTGGCGGACATGGGAATCATCACTATGGAAGAGAATGTAAACATCCATTTCATAAGGGTGACAGGATGGTATTTTTTGATAAGATTTCTGAAAATGACGAGGTAGACGGCGTAGGAACATTGTGCGAAAAAGCATAGAAGGTCACCTGTGAGATTCGAAGATTGTCCGGAACGGACAACAGGTGCAGAGCCTCCGAGAATATGGTCTCCGAATATCAGAAGGAGGGCACCGCAAGCTCCGAGCAAAACGCCTCCGGCCTTGAGTCCGGTGACAGGCTCCTTGATGAAAATCGCCGCGAATATCATGGTGACTATGGGAAGCGTAGTAGTGATGATGGACGCATCCACGGGAGAAGTCATGGAGACACCTGTCACATAAACGCACTGATTCAACAATATCGCGAAGAGGCCGGCAAAGAAAAAGCGCACATAATCGGTTTTGTCCTTTATTTTTTCCCCTTTAGTAAAAAAGGAGAATATCCAGAACAGAATCGCCGCGCCGAAAATCCTCACGTCGGCCACCAACATTGCCGAAACGGCATCCGAATTCATCGCCGCCTTCGATATGGGAGCCATCAGCCCCCACATGATACTGGCAGCCAGCATGGATACATGCCCCAAACGCTGTTCTTTAGTCATAGTCGCAAAACAAGAAACTGTTAAAAGGGCGGCAAAGATATAAAAATTTTCATATCTTTGTTTTTTAAGCGATACGTAACATGATAAGCGAAAACCAGATCGAGGAAGTCCTCGAAGACCTGTTCGAAAACATCGAATTCAGTGCGGAACCTGCAGGATTGTACGATCCCTTGAGATACATGATAGGCATAGGAGGGAAACGCGTACGTCCGAGACTTTGCCTCATCGCATATTCCCTTTTCAAGGACAGTTTCGACGAAAAGATCCTCGAGCCGGCAGCGGCATTGGAAGTTTTCCACAGTTTCACCCTGATTCACGACGACATCATGGACAATTCCGACATGCGTCGCGGAGTTCCTACGGTATGCAGCAAATGGGATGCGAATACAGCCATCATTTCAGGAGACGTGATGTCGATAGACAGCTACAGAAGGATGGCCAAGGCATCTGCTTCGGTACTGCCGCAGGTGCTCGGTCTGTTTTCCACGACGGCGGCCCAGGTCTGCGAAGGCCAGCAGTACGACATGGATTTCGAAAAATCGAAAGATGTCCCTATGGATGCCTACATGAAAATGATAGGGCTGAAAACGGCCGTCCTCATAGCATGTTCGGCAAAATTGGGAGCGCTTGTCGGAGGGGCGGATGAGAGGGCCTGCGACCTTCTGTACAAATTCGGATACGACCTCGGCCTTGCATTCCAGATTACGGACGATTATCTGGATCTGTACGGAGACACTGCCATTTTCGGGAAAAAGATCGGAGGCGATATCATAAACAACAAAAAGACCTGGCTGCTGATAAAGGCCTTGGAAAAAGGCGGGGAGCTGGAAAAATCCGGCGCCGTGGATCCTGCCCACGGGAAGGCTGCCCTGCTTCGGGCAATGGACATGAAAACGGACAACGAAGCCGAAAAGAATGCCAAGATAGCAAAGGTAAAGGAAATCTATGAGACACTCGGCATAGATGAGGACGTGAAATACGAAATCATCAGACTTCATGCCTCCGCAATGGGCTATGCCGGAATGATAGGTCTGAGCAAGGTGCGGTACGAAATGCTGCACAGATATGCAGACAGGCTCATAGGACGGAACAAATAGGGGCGGATAGAAACGGCCATTCATAATGGAAAAAAAAGATTTGGAAATCATGGCGCCCGCAGGCAATTTCGAATGCCTGCAGGCAGCCATTCAGGGCGGAGCGAATTCAGTATATTTCGGAGTCGAGCGGCTGAACATGAGGTCGCATTCGGCCAATAATTTCAAGACGGAAGATCTTCCGGAGATCTGCGGAATCTGCCGCAGGCATGGAATCAAATCCTACCTGACACTGAACATAGTCCTGTATCAGGAAGACTTGGAAGACATGCGGAAAACACTCGATGCAGCAAAAGCCGCAGGAATTTCTGCTGTCATAGCTTCCGACATGGCCGCGATAACATACGCTAAATCCATAGGCGTAGAAGTGCATATATCCACACAGCTCAGCATATCGAATGCGGAAGCCCTGAAATTCTATGCACAATATGCCGATGTCATAGTCTTGGCCCGGGAGCTGAATCTGCATCAGGTCAAGGAAATAAAATCCATCATAGATGCGGAAGACATAAAGGGGCCGTCCGGAAGACGGGTGGAAATAGAAATGTTCGCACACGGAGCGCTCTGCATGGCCATTTCCGGGAAATGCTATCTCAGCCTGCACGAATACGGGGCTTCCGCAAACCGCGGGGCCTGTTATCAGATATGCAGACGGGGCTATGAAGTGACCGATCTGGAAACCGGGAACAGGCTCGTCATCGACAACAAGTACATAATGTCGCCGAAAGATCTGTGCACCATAGAATTCATGGACAAAATCATAGAAGCGGGCGTAACTGTATTCAAAATAGAAGGACGCGCCCGCTCCGCCGAATATGTCAAACGCACCGCATCCTGCTACAGACGCGCTGCCGATGCAGTGTGTGAGGGTGCATACACTCCCGAAATGGCGGCCGGACTGAAAAAGGAACTGTCCGAAGTATTCAACCGCGGCTTCTGGGACGGCTACTACCAGGGAGCCAGACTCGGAGAGTGGAGCGATGTCTACGGAAGCAAGGCTACCCGGAAAAAAGTGTACAGCGGCAAGGTCACGAACTGGTTTGCCAAGCTCGGCGTGGCTGAAATCCTCATAGAATCGGCTCCGCTCAAGGTCGGAGACAAAATCCTGATCATCGGCCCGTCCACAGGGGTCATCGAGACGGAGGTCAGTGAAATCCGCGTAGACCTCAAGCCGGTGGAAAAAGCTGAAAAAGGCACTCTGTGTTCCGTACCGGTCTCTCTTTCCGGACAGACGGACAAACTCCGCCGCTCGGACAAGGTATATATCTGGGCCGAAGGATAGCAAATCACACCGCAAACAGCTCGCGTAGGACTTTGAGCGAATTCACCTTGACGGAAGACTCCGTGTGATATTCGATATATTTGAGAAGCCGTTCGGCAATATCGTTGCGCACCTCCCCGGTCATGGGGACAAGCATCGCTTCTGAGAAAGGTTTCCCGATAAAATCCGCCACCAAAGGAAGCCGTTCGTCCAAAAACGGCTCGAGGTCATGCAGCTCCGGACTGAATCCCAATGAAATGATGAACTCGAGGAGAAAGTACAGGTGGAAGTTGCTGAAATCCGACTCCATGGCATCCAACAGCAGGATATTTCTGACACACATGTCATACAGCGCGGCATCCTGCATTCCGTCCTTGATGACGCGGTACAGGACCTCGCTGACAAACATCGTTATGGCACTTTTGCCGATACTGTTTCTGATGCCGGTAAGAGAGTAGCGGGAAGCTACATTCCTTGCCGTAAAAAGTCTCGATTTGTTCGTCTCGAAAATATCCGCTTCGAGAATACTCAGAGGAAAGAAAAGCGATGTGGCCGAACGTCTCGGCATGCTCTTTATGAAAAAGCCCTTCCTTCCGTATTCCCGGGACAATGTATGGAGAATTATGGAATTTTCGCCATATTTGGTCGTGTGGAGCAGGATAAATTCGGAGTTGTTCATCATGTTTCCGGCTTCTTTGTCAGGCCCCGACTTTCACGGCCGTGTCTTCACCGTTGCCTGAAAGAAAATCCGCCATTGCACGGAGGGCCTTGCCTCTGTGCGAGATGGAATTTTTCTGTTCTTCCGTGATTTCAGCCAAAGTGACTGTCGGGTAGTCGTCCGCGATGAATACGGGATCGTAGCCGAAGCCGCCGTTCCCGGATTTCCTGCGCGCAATGCGCCCTTCGAGAATGCCATAGAAAAAGTGGCGCTGTCCGCCGAGGATAAGAGTAACGACACTTTTGAAACGCGCTCTTCGCAAATCCTTTTTAGGGGTCAGACCTGCAGAAGCCATCAGGGACGCTTCCATTTCCTTACGGGAAAGTTCGGACAGGAGCTTGTCCATGTTTTTGTTGAAATCCCTGTCTTCGCCGGCGTATCGTGCCGTATGGACTCCCGGAGCGCCTCCGAGAGCGTCTACTTCAAGCCCGGTGTCGTCAGCGAAACAGTCCGTATGACAATTCTGCCAGATAAAGTCGGCTTTCTGCTGAGAATTGGCTTTCAGGGTAGTACCTGTTTCGGGAATATCTTCCGTGATTCCCATCTGTGCAGGGGTAACGAGCTCGAATCCCTTGCCTAAAATTTCCGATGCCTCTCGCAGTTTTCCGCTATTGCCCGTTGCAAAAACCATTTTCATAACTGCTTTTATTTTCGTCTAAATTCGCCGCAAAGATAAAAACAGTTTTGATATTGCGAAGCTGTTTGAAAATTTTTTCAATTTTTTTCAACAGTTTCGCAATAAATTTTATCAAGACACCGTTTCAGGTCACCTGCCGGAAGACGAAATCATTTCCCGGATACGGGAGTTGAAATTTTCCTGAGAAAGGAGATTTTCGAGAGTGAGGTGCATCCTGTATCTCCAGTAGTAGCGAGGTATTGCAGGGACATTGATACGCTCCTGCGACGGATCGGCAAAACGCAGGTCTCCGTCCATGGACAGCCAGTCCTGAAGAGGCAGAATCGTCAGCATGGCAGGAGAGTCTAAATGCATGCGGATGATTCCGGCGCTGATTTCCGGAGTGCAGTCCTGAGGAGCATCGCCTCCGCGATGGAGGGATTCGTTCCAGAAACGGCGGGTCATCTGACGGTCCTCGTTCCACCATGCACGCAGAGGCGACATGTCATGAGTGGATGTAGTGCATACGGAATAGTACGGATACCGCGCAGGGTCAGCGAACAGTTCTCCGACAGCCTTGGGCATCCTGTATATTTCGAGCGAAAGTATCTGATACTCCGACATCACCTCCGGTACGCAGGCAGGAATCATTCCGAGATCCTCTCCGCATACGAGCATTCCCGTTTCGGAAAGCAGAGGAGCGAGTTTCTTCATGGCCGACTCCTTCCAGAATGCATTGTGTCTGTGATAGAAGAAATCATTGTACAGACCGTCGTAGACATGCTTCATGCCGTCGTTCAAATGCGAATATGCAGTCGTGGACTGTGCCGATATCCTCGGATGCCACCAGCCTTTCCTGTGAGGGTCTTCCAAGAACAGGACATCGGTGCCTCCTGACGGAAGTTCGAAACCCATCCGCGACAATTCGTCCGAAGAGTAAGGCAGAGCCGGGCTGAAATGCCCCATCAGGCCGCTTTCTTCCCCGGCAGGAATCTCCCAGATGCGGAAGAAGCCGAGAAGATGGTCTATTCTGAACGCATCGAAATACCTGGCCATCATACGGAGCCTCCCGCGCCACCATGCATAGCCGTCCTTGGACATTTCGTCCCAGTTGTACGTAGGCAGTCCCCAGTTCTGTCCTTCCGCAGAAAACGCATCGGGCGGGGCGCCGGCGGAAGAATCCATGTTGAACAGGCGTCTGTTCACCCAGGCATCCGCACTCGTACGGCTCACCCCTATCGGCAGATCGCCCTTGAATATCACTCCCTTGGAACGGGCATAGTCGCGGGCTTCGGAAAGCTGGCGGTCCAAATGGTACTGGACGAAACAATAGTAGTCCGCATCTTTCCTGTGTTTCGCGAGACAGGCGGCCACTGCGGCTTCGTCGTACGATGAAAAATCCGCATCGGCTGTCTTCCACAAAGAAAAGTCTGCCGTGCCGAACTCATCCCTCAACACGCAGAAAGCGGCGTACGGTATCAGCCATTCCGCATTTTCTTTCACGAAAGTCCTGTATGCCTTAGTCCTCGAAACCCCGGACCATTTCCTGTCGAACGCCTTGCGGAGCAGCCGGTGCTTCTCGTCATTCACCCTTTCGTAGTCTACCGCAGGCAAAGCGTTCAGTTCCGCCTTCAGCCTGAGATATTCCTCGTCTTCTTCCACTCCGGCTTCGGGAAGATGGATAAACTGCGGATGCAGCGCAAAGCTCGAGTTCGCATTGTAAGGATACGAATCCGCCTTCGTCTTGGTCATGGTCGTATCGTTCACGGGCAGAATCTGGATGATTTTCTGGCCCGTCGCCGCAGCCCAGTCGGCAAGAAGTTTCAAGTCGTGGAATTCGCCTATGCCGAAACCTGCTTCCGAACGCAGGGAGAATACAGGTATGGCGGTCCCGGCGCCCTTCCACTGCTTTCCAGCCTCAGTTCTGAACACTCCGTCTCTGAAAGGGGCGGAATGCAGAGGCAGCTCACGAGGCACGTCATTCCAGCTGTCATATACCTCGACAGCCCTTTTCCGCTGCGGCAGTGCCACCGTATGCGACTCCCACTCGGATCTTCTGCATACTCCGCCAGAATGGAGTTCATATCTGTATTCAATGCTTTTGCCGGCCTCAAGTCCGGCAATTTCAGCGCTCCAGATGTTTCCGGAGCCGTATTTCATAGGAAACAAGGAGCCGTTCGCCCTCAGGAAAAGTTCTTCGCCCCATCGGGTGAAATATTCCACATGTGTTATCAGTTTCATAATTTCAGTGTCGGTCCGACGAATTCATATCGGTCGGAAGTGTCATCTGCAAAGTTAGTTTTTCTGCGGCTACCGGCAAATATTTAAGGACGGACAGTCGATTTTTCGAGATGAGCAGAAAGTTTGTATGCAAAAAGAAGTATCTTTGCAGGCTGAGGATGACTTTTTAAAAACCGGAATGAAAAGAATATATATTGCGATAGCAGCTGCGGCTGCAATGTTTTCTGCCGTCACGGTATCAGGGCAGAGCAAAAGTTTCAAGTTGGGACAATGGACGGAAATCCACAGTTCAATAGTAAAAGAACTGAACAGGTCGTATGTAGACAGTCTGCCTGTCGACCGGATAATGAGGGCCGGAATAAACGCGATGCTGGAAAATCTGGACCCGTACACCATTTACATACCGGAGGAGGAAAACGAGGATCTGCAGATGATGCTGTCGAAAACATACGGCGGGATAGGGGCTGTCATATTGAAGGACAAAGAGGCCAATGTGGTCATCAACGAGCCGTATGCGAACTCTCCGGCCGTGAAGAGCGGACTGAGATGCGGCGATGAAATCATCCTGATAGACGGACAGCCGACCAAGGGACTGACTGCCCAGGAAAGCAGCGACAGGATGAAGGGGAAACCGGGGACGACAGTGAATTTCAAGGTATTGAAGGGACTGAGCGGAGATACGACAGATGTGGCCATAGTCAGGGAGCGCATACATATTCCCGACGTGGAATATGTCGGCATGCTCGACGACACTACAGGATATATCAGCCAGAGCGGATTTACCGACAAGGTATCGGATGCCGTGAAAGAGGGGTACTTCAAACTTAAAGGCCAGGGAATGAAAAGGCTCGTTTTAGACCTGCGCGGCAATGGAGGAGGCCTGATGAACGAAGCCATAAACATAGTATCGCTGTTCGTTCCGAAAGGCTCTTTAGTAGTGACGGCCAAAGGCAGCACGCCGGAGTCTTACAGAGAATACAGGACGACGTCCGAGCCTGTCGACACCCTGATACCTCTTGTGATAATGGTGGACTCCGGCTCCGCCTCGTCATCGGAAATCGTGGCCGGAGCGATACAGGACCTCGACAGGGGAACGATAATGGGCAAAAGGACCTTCGGGAAAGGACTCGTACAGACTGTCAGACCGATAGCATACAACGGGCAGCTGAAAGTGACCACGGCCAAATATTACACCCCGAGCGGACGCTGCGTGCAGGCGATAGACTACAGCCACAGGAATGAAGACGGAAGCGTAGGGCATATTCCGGATTCGCTGACTCACGAATTCAAGACTGCCAAGGGCCGTACCGTCAGGGACGGAGGCGGAATCACTCCCGACATCGAGATAGAGTCCCCGAACTACAGCAGGCTCGTGTTTTCGCTCGTACTCAATGGAATTATCGACAGATATGTCATCAGATATGCAAAAACGCACGACAGCATACCTCCGGTAAATGAATTCCATTTCTCGGATGCGGATTTCGAAGACTTCACGGCTTTCGCCAAGGAGCAGGATTTCGACTACCGGAGCAGTGCCGAGACGCTTTTCGACCAGATGAAAGAAGAGCTTGAGGAAGACGGACTCAGCGAAAGCATGTCGGATGAAATAGAGGCCTTGGGAAAAGCCATAAAAATCGACAAGGAGCAGTTCATCCGTCTGAAAAAAGACGAAATCATACCTTTCTTGGAAGAAGAAATAGCAGTCAGATACTACTATCAGGAAGCCGGTATCCAGATACGTCTGAGATATGACGAGCAGCTGAAAAAAGCTCTTGAGGAGAAAATCTGAGCGGTATTTTCAATGACCGCGCAATGATCTGCATAGCGATACTCAACTGGAACGGATACGAAGACACCGTCGAATGCCTCGATTCCCTTTATGGAAGCACGTTCGACGATTTCTTTATCGTGCTCGGAGACAACGGCTCCGAAGACGGGTCGACAGACAGGCTGCAGGACTGCTGTGCCGCAAAGGGACGCTCCTGCCATCGCATCCGTCTCGGAGAAGAATCATACCCTTCCGTTTCGAAACGGGATATCATCCTGTACGATCTGAAAGAAAACAACGGTTTCAGCAAGGCCAACAACATGATGGTCCGCTTTGCCTCGCATTACCGTCCGGACGGTTATCTGCTGCTGAACAACGATACTACGGTCGAGCCTGATTTTCTGAAAGTATTGGCAGAATTCCGCCAATCGCATCCCGAATTCGGCATCACCACCCCGCTTATCCGATATTTCAAGGACAGGGACATCGTATGGAATGCCGGCGGCAGGATAAGATGGGGCTTCCGCAAATATCTGTACCGGAACATGAAAGCATCGCAGGTAAAGGAGAAAGACTATATGGAATGTTCTTTCGTCACGGGATGCTGCATGTTTTTTTCTCCCGGGATTCTCACTCAAGACAGCCGCATCTTTACGGAAAAATTCTTCTACGGAGAGGAAGATTTCGAGCTCGCTCTCAGGATGAAGCGTCGGAAAGTCAGGATGGCATGCGTCACCGGCTCGGTCATATACCACAAGGTCAGCGCTTCCGTAAGCAGACATCCTTCCCGGATCGGACCGGTGTACATCCATTACCTCAACCGCCTCATAGACGTACGCGACTACATGTCCCCCATATCTTATCCCTTTTATGCCGCAATACTCTACGCCGGCCTGGCCATGTATCTTCGCAAAGCCTTCAGGATGTCTCCGAAAGAAATTTTCCGGTTCATAAAAATATTGCACCGGCATGCCGGTGCAATGGAATCGGTCCCAAAAGAATACTGTCTGAAAATTTTCAGGGACGGCATCGGTTCCGCGGATTTATTTCTTGCGCATCCGCTTCTTTTTCAACGATGACTTGATGGAACTGCTGATTTTCTGCTTTCGGGCAGCTTTTCTGGCTGCGCGTTCGGTTTCGTGCGCGGCGGCTTCCTGCTCCGACAGACGCTCCTCGAAGCCGGTCTCGACGAGTTCATAATCCAATAGTTTCTGCTCGAGGTTGGCTTTTTTCACGCGGATCTTCACCGGATCGCCGAGATTGTAAACCATTCTCGAACTTCTGCCCACTATACGGTATCTTTCTTCGTCGAATTCATAGAAATCGGATTTTATGTCCCGCAGAGCCACCATGCCTTCGATCTTGGTAGGTTCGATTTCTACATACATCCCCCATTCGGTAAGCCCGGAAATATGCCCTTCGAACTCATAGCCGACCTTGTCCTGCATGAATTCCACGAGCTTGTACTTGATGCTCGAACGTTCGGCCTCTGCCGCCACGACCTCCCTTTCCGACGCGTATTTGCACAGACCTTCGTAATAGTCCTTTTTCTGGGAAGCCGCGCCGTCGAGATACATGGCCAACAGTCTGTGCACCATCATGTCCGGGTATCGTCTGATCGGAGAAGTGAAATGTGTATAATACTTAAAGGCGAGTCCGTAATGTCCGATGTTGTCAGTACTGTAACGGGCTTTCGCCATTGTCCGCAAGGACAGCAGTTCTATGGCATTGAACTCCGGCTTGTCCTTTGCCTTGGCAAAAAGGCCGTTCAGCTCTTTCGAAATCTCCTTGCCGGTGGTCGTCGGACCGAGAGTGTAGCCGAAATTTCCGATAAAGCCGCGGAGATTCTCCAATTTTTCCTGATTCGGCTCGTCATGTATACGGTAGACGAATGTCTTGGCCTCGCTGCGGCGCCCTTTGCCTGCCGTCTTGCATTTGGTGGATACGAACTCGGCTACGCAACGGTTGGCCAAGAGCATGAATTCCTCTATCAGCCAGTTGGCCTCTTTGGAGACTTTCTGATAGACGTTTACCGGACGTCCCTTCTCATCTACCTCCACCTTCATTTCAGGGCGTTCGAAGCTGATGGCGCCTGCGGCAAAACGTCTCTTTCTGAGCTTGGAAGCCAATGAGTGCAGTGTCAGCAGAGCCTCCTTGATATCGGCCGGCACCGGTACGGTCTTTCCTTCGGGGCCGAAAGAATAGTCCTCTGCCATCGCATCCTTGCCTGCATCGAGAATTTCCTGGGCATTCTCATAGGCGAATCTGTAATCCGACTCTATTTCCGTGCGGCCGAACCACTGCGATACGATCTTGGCCATCGGTGTCATCTCGAAAACCGCTGAAAAACAGAGTTTTTCCTCATTCGGGCGGAGAGAGCAGAGCTTGTTGGAAAGTTTTTCCGGAAGCATCGGCACGGTCCTGTCCACAAGATATACGGATGTACCCCTGTTCCTGGCCTCCTCATCCACTATGCTGCCCGGTTTCACATAATATGTCACGTCCGCGATATGCACTCCGACTTCGAAGTTTCCGTTTTCCAATTTCCGGAAAGACAAGGCATCGTCGAAATCCTTGGCGTCCGCAGGGTCTATGGTGAAAGTCGTGACATCCCTGAAATCGCGTCTGCCCTTGCGGTCGCTATCGGTGATTTTGTCCGAAATCTTATCCGCTGCGTTCTCGACCTCCGGCTCGAATCTGTAAGGAAGTGCATATTCGGCTAAAATGGCATGCATTTCCGTGTCGTTTTCCCCCGGCTCCCCGAGTACGTCCACGAGATGTCCTACCGGAGCCGCCTCATCCTTCTCCCAATGGTCCACGACGGCGGCTACCTTCATGCCGGACATGGCCTGAAGCTCCTTTCTGGCATTGTCCACCGTCTCATACACACCGATGACGGAAAATTCTTTCTAGCCTGTTTTCTTCAGGCATCCGGTTCTGTCCGGAAGCTCCTCCGGATTCCGCGTCCTGCCGGCTCTCTGTTTTCTGTTCCTGTAGCCTACCGGAGCCACTCCGATGATGGGTATGACTATATCGTACGGCATCGACCGGCTTTCCATCAGCACCCATGCCTGATCGCCCACTATATGCAGAATCCCGACAAACGGGCGTCTCGAACGTTCCAAAATCTCGGTCACGACGCCTTCCCGGCGCTGTTTATCCGTCTTTTCCTTGGTCACGGCCACTTTTACGATATCTCCGTTCAGCGCCCCTTTCGTCTTGGACGCCTTCACGAACACGTCGCTGTCCTCGCCTTCCGCTATCACGAAAATAAATCCTTCGCGAGTCATCTGCGCCTTGCCCGTCAACTCTGCAAGCGGTTTTTTCTCTTTCTTTTCTTTCTTGGAACTTCTATTCCGTCTGCGATTTCTGTCTGCCATAACAATAAATTTTTTATCTTTGCCGATTGGTCGCAGCAAATTTAGCAATAATTGCGTATTTGCAAGGACATACGAAGTATTAAGGATTATCAAATTTCAGAAATATGGACAGAAAAGTTCTTCTCATGATCCTCGACGGATGGGGCGAGGGCAAACACAACTGGACAAACGCCATCTACACTCAGGGAGCGCCGTACATCGAATCGCTCAGGGCAAAATACCCGTTCAGCCACCTTCAGGCCTGCGGGGAGTATGTAGGTCTTCCGGACGGTCAGATGGGCAATTCCGAAGTAGGCCACCTGAATCTCGGGGCAGGGCGTGTGGTATATCAGGACTTGGTAAAGATAAACATAGCCTGCCGGGATCACAAACTCTTGGAAAATGCCGAGATAAAGGCTGCGTTCGACTACGTCGCCAAGACAGGGAAGCAGCTGCATCTGATGGGATTGGCATCGATGGGCGGAGTACACAGCTCATTGGCCCACGTATACGAGTTCCTGTCCGTAGCCAAACAATACGGACTTGAGAAAGTATTCGTACACTGCTTCATGGACGGACGCGACACGGACCCGAAAAGCGGAAAGGGTTTCGTAGCCGAACTCGAAGAGAAAATGGCGGAGACTACAGGCAAGGTGGCTTCGGTATGCGGACGCTACTATGCCATGGACCGCGACAAGAGGTGGGAAAGGGTAAAACTTGCATACGACCTGCTCGTCAAGGGAGAAGGGGCAAAGTTCGCTTCCGCTCTCGAAGGTATCGAAGCATCATACGGCGAAGGCGTCACGGATGAATTCATCAAGCCTATCTGCGTCACCGGAGCGGACGGAAAGCCCGTAGGAACAGTTCAGGAAGGCGATGCCGTGATATTTTTCAACTTCAGGAACGACCGTGCTCGCGAAATCACGGCTGTCCTGACACAGGAAGACATGCCTGACTTCGGCATGAAGACCATTCCTTTGTATTACTGCTGCTTCACTCCATACGATGACAAGTTCAAGGGTGTCCACATCCTGTTCGACAAGGAAAATGTCCAGGAGACTCTCGGAGAAGTGGTCTCCAAGGCAGGGAAACGCCAGCTGCGCATCGCTGAGACGGAAAAATATGCGCATGTGACCTTCTTCTTCAACGGCGGCAGGGAAGCACAGTTCGAAAACGAAGACAGGATACTCGTGAACTCTCCGAAAGTGCCTACGTACGACCTGCTTCCGGAAATGAGCGCCCAGGAAGTTACCGAAAAGCTGAATGAAGTGCTGAGCACCGGCAAGGAAGATCTTGTTATCCTGAATTTCGCCAACGGAGACATGGTCGGACATACGGGAGTATTCTCTTCCATCTGCCGGGCAGTAGCCAAAATCGACAAATGCGTCGAATCTGTCGTGGAGACAGCCATCGCGAACGGTTATGCCGTACTTCTGACTGCCGATCACGGCAATGCGGACCACGCCTACAACGATGACGGCACCCCGAATACCGCACACTCGCTGAATACCGTTCAGTTCATCGTCATCAATGCCGGAGCCGAACACGTAAAAGACGGCAAGCTCGCCGACGTGGCTCCGACAATATTGAAACTGATGGGAATACCTCAGCCTGCGGCAATGACCGGAGAGCCGCTGATCTGACACTCATAACACTCATAACTATGACCGATTTCAAAAACGATCCCCGCATAGTGCTGACATTGGATGCCGGCGGGACCAACATGGTATTCGGTGCGATGAAAGGCGGAGAATTCATCACGGATTCACTCACTCTGCCTGCGCATTCCGATACGCTCGACCTGTGCCTCGGGACCATGGTCGAAGGCTTCAGGGAAATAACAGGACGGCTCGGAGAAAAACCGGCCGCCATCAGTTTCGCTTTTCCCGGACCGGCCGACTATCCCAACGGAATCATCGGCGGATATCTTCCGAATTTCCCGTCATTCAGGGACGGAGTAGCTCTCGGACCTTTTCTGAGCAAGACTTTCGGAGTGCCGGTATTCATAAACAATGACGGAGATCTTTTCGCATACGGAGAGGCGCTCGGAGGCATTCTGCCGGAAGTCAATGCTATGTTGGAAGCGGCAGGAAGCAGCAAACGCTACCGGAATCTGATCGGCTACACGTTCGGCACAGGATTCGGCATCGGCATGGTAGTGAACGGAGAGCTCAACAGGGGCGACAATTCATGCGTCGAGACTTTCTGCCTGCCGCTCAGGGGCCGCAGCGACATAATCGTGGAAGACGGCATAGCGATACGTGCCGTAAAACGGCTCTACGGCGAGTTTTCCGGAGACAGGGAGCATAAATTCGAGCCTAAGGACATTTTCGATATTGCCGAAGGCACAAGACCGGGAGACATGGAGGCTGCCAAAAAGGCTTTTGCAGAAATAGGTGCCGCCGCAGGCGACGCAATGGCGACCGCAGCGACGCTTGTAGACGGTCTCATCGTCATCGGCGGAGGGGTAACGGCATCGCACAAATATTTCATGCCGAGCCTCCTGTCCGTATTGCGCAGCAAAATCCACACACTCGGCGGCGAAGAGACAGGACGCATCCAGTCGTACGTCTATGACCTCGACGATCCGGCCGAGTTTGCGGCATTCGCGAAAGGAGACAGCAGGAAACTGAAAGTATACGGTTTCGATGACGAGGTCATATATGATCCTCAGAAGCGTACAGGCATAGCGATTTCCAAACTCGGAGCGAGCAAGGCGATATCTGTCGGAGCCTATACCTTCGCTCTCAACAGATTGGACAGAAAATGACACGTTCAAATCATGACACCATGTACCCTCTGAAATTCAAACCGATATTGAAAACCCTTGTCTGGGGCGGAGAAAAGATAGCTCCATTCAAGGGAATCACGACCGAACAGCACAACATAGGCGAAAGCTGGGAACTGTCCGGAGTCAAAGGAAATGAATCAACGGTTTCCAACGGGCCTCTCGCAGGCAGGACCATCACCGAACTGATCGAAGAGTACGGGGAGCGGCTGATCGGCAAGGCCAACTATGAAAAGACCGGCGCGCAGTTCCCGCTGTTGGTCAAATTCATTGATGCCCGCCAGGATCTGTCCATCCAGGTGCATCCGGATGACGCACTTGCGGCAAAACGCCACAACGGCTCCAAGGGCAAAACGGAAATGTGGTACGTGGTAAGCACCGACAAGGATGCGCATCTGATGTCGGGGCTGTCGAAGGCAATCACCCCGGAAGAGTACGTGGAACGTGTAGAAAATCACACGATCACCGACGTCCTGCACGACTACAAGGTATCTCCCGGCGACGTGTTTTTCCTGCCGGCGGGCCGCATCCATAGCATCGGCTCCGGCTCGTTCATAGCCGAGATCCAGCAGACTTCCGATATCACCTACCGCATATATGATTTCGGGAGGCTCGGGCTCGACGGCAAACCGCGCGAACTGCATACGGAATTGGCGAAAGACGCCATAGACTACAGCGTACAGGAGGATTACAGGACGCACTATACCGGGCGGAAAAACGAAGAAACGACCTTGATCCGCTGCAAATATTTCACGACTTCGCTTTTGGAAATCGACAGCCCGTTCGAAAAGGACCTGTCATCTCTCGATTCGTTCCTCATCGTCATCTGCACCTACGGAAAAGGCGAAATCATGGACGACGAAGGGCATTGCGAAAGCATCCGCCAGGGCGAAACAGTATTGATCCCGGCTTCGGCACGGTCGGTCAGGCTTGTCCCTGACGGGACAATGACGGTGCTGACCTCGTTTGTTTAGTTTGTTTAGTTTGCTCGGACGGTCCCTTAAAAGGGGGAATTTCAAGGCTTGCGAAGATGAGAAAACCGCAGTGTACTGTCGTACATGAGGATTTGCGAATCAAGCGTAACGCGGAAATTCCCCCTTTTAAGGGACCGTCAGATCATTTCAGTCCGCGCGCACGTAGCAGAGCATCAGGATCCGGCTCCGAGCCGCGGAATTTTTTGTAGAGAATCATAGGGTCTTCGCTGTCTCCTTTCTCGAGGATATTCCTGCGATAGGACATGGCCGTTTTCCTGTCGAATATCCCTTTCTTCTGGAAAAACTCGCAGGCATCCTTGTCCAACACCTCTGCCCAGAGATAGCTGTAATATCCTGCATTGTATCCGCCCTTGAATATGTGGTTGAAATAAGTAGTCCTGTAGCGTGGAATAATCTCGTCTATAAGCCCTGCTTCCTTCATCACGTATGCTTCGAATTTCAACGGATCCATGACCACAAGTTCGGATGAAGTGCCTGTTGCTGTCATCCTGCCGTTTATTTTCAGGAATGCGGGCTTTGCACCCTCGGGAGCCGGAGTTTCCGAAGCAAACGGAGAATCGGACGGGACATAGATGGAAGTCAGCTCATGCCAGCGCATGTCGAGGATGGATGCCGCTGCAAGCTCCGCAGTCATGAAACCCTGGTTGAATTTCCCCGACTGTCTGATTTTGAGTAGCAGGGAATCAGGGATGGCTTCGCCTGTCTCATAATGCTTTGCATACATCGCCATGACTTCCGGCTGGAACGCCCAGTTCTCATTGAGCTGCGAAGGCAGCTCAACGAAATCCCTCGCCACATTCGTCCCGCTCATATCCTTGTATGTACACTCGGTCAGCAGTCCATGCAGGGCGTGCCCGAACTCATGGAACATGGTAGCGGTCTCGTCGAGCGTCAGAAGAGAAGGCTTGCCGGCTGCCGGCTTGGTGAAATTCCCTACGTTCACTATGACAGGGCGTACGTCCTCGCCGTCTTCCGAGATATACTGATTTCGGAAATTCGTCATCCAGGCCCCTCCCCTCTTGGTACTGCGCGGATAATAGTCCGTCATCAGAATCCCGAGGAAGGTACTGTCGGAATCCGTCACCTTGAAAGCCTCTACATCAGGATGATAAACCGGAATTCCTTCCAATTTTTCAAAATTTATCCCGTACAGACGGTGCGCCGCAGCGAAAACGCCTTCGCGGACATTCTCCATCTTGAAATACGGCTTTATCGCTGTCTCATCCAACGAATATTCAGCCTGTCTCACCTTTTCGGCATAGTAGGCCCAGTCCCATGGACGTATTACCGCGGTGCTGTCGTCAGGAAGCAGTCCGGCCTCCGCATCAGCGGTCATGATTGCCTGCATGCCGGCTGCCTCTTCCCGGGCCTTGGCCACTCCGGCCGAAAAAATCCTGTCCAAAAACGAATCCACCGCCGCAGGCGACTTGGCCATCTTGTCGGAAAGGATAAAATCCGCAGGAGTGTCATAGCCGAGAAGCTGCGCCTTTTCAATACGCAAGGCCATGATTCCGAGGACGACATCCTTGTTGTCCCTGTCGTTTCCGTTGTTGCCTCTCGAAGAGTAGGCGCGGAACATTTTCTCCCTCAAATCCCTGTTGGCACTGTATGTCATAAACGGCACATAGCTCGGATTCTGCAGCGTAAAAAGCCACGGACCGCCGGGAGCGACCGCGCTGTCGTCGATATCCTTCAGTCTGGCGGCATCGTGGGCAGATATGCCTGCTACCGCGGCTTCCGCAGCCGCTGCATGAAGGACGTTTTCCGGAAGCCCCGCGACCTCGGAAGAGTCGGTCAGGAGCATGGTGAACGAGTTGGTCTCCGCAAGAAGATTGTTTCCGAAAGTCTGTTCCGCCGCTGCCAAAGCCTTGTTGATTTCGCGCATTCTCGCCTGGCCGGCAGCGTCTAAGGCCACACCGTTCGACAGAAACTGTCTGTACAGTTTCTCGGTAAGCCGTATCTGCTCCGTAGTCAGACCTGAAGAATTTCTGCTGTCATAAACCGCCTTTACCCTTTCGAAGAAATAGGGATTCATGAAAATATTGTCGCTGTGCTCGGTCAGAAGCGGAATCACTTTTTCCACTACCTTCTGCAATGCCGGAGTGGCATCGCTTTCAGCAAGATTGAAAAGCACGAGCGTCACTCTGTCGAGAAGTTTTCCGGACTGCTCGTATGCCGCCACGGTATTCTCGAAGGTCGGCTCGGCATCCTTGGCTATGATGGCATCAATTTCCGCAGACTGCTGGTGGATGCCGAATTTAACTGCGTGGATGTAATCCTTTTCATGTATTTTCTCGAACGGCGGCAAGGAATAAGGAGTATCCCACTCGCCGAAAAAAGGATTGATGTTACTGCAAGACATCATGGTCAATACGATTCCGGTAAATAAAAGGTTTTTGGTCATGGCAGCAAGAGGTTTAAATACACGTTTTGCAAACATACACAAATTTCAGGAACTGTTTCGAATTTTTTCCGCATGAATTCCGGAATATCGCTTAGCGTTCCCACAGGTCCGGCTCCCAGTCGGGGCTTTCATACGGCCCCTCATGGTCTATGGTAAAGGCAAGATACGTAATCGGAATGCCATAGGTGAGATACTGCTTTTCATAAAAAGTCTGGACGTCGAACAAGGCGTCCACAGCATCTTTTCCGCATACCGAGGCTATCCCGCTTCCGTAAAGGCTCTCACGGTCAGCGCCGTAGATATCGGTGGCTTCCGCCAATATTTTCAATCCGTTCTGTCGTGCCGCGGCTTTCGAATACTCGTGCAGATACCTGCTGTCGGTTTTCAGATGAACGATTCCCCC
Organism: uncultured Bacteroidales bacterium; assembly: GCA_944323295.1. GTDB lineage: Bacteria > Bacteroidota > Bacteroidia > Bacteroidales > UBA932 > Cryptobacteroides. Next base: position 18,717 of record CALUSD010000176.1, read on the forward strand.
TGGTTTCAGAAAATTCCTGTAACGGGAAAGGAAAAGCGGTGATGTCAGGCGTTTTTTCTCGCGGCCGATTTGCGGGTCCGCAAACGTTATCCATATTTCGGACACTTCGTCAGGCGCGAAAAGCGATTCGATGAATTCGATGCGCGTACGCAGGAAGCCGACATTCGGAAGTCTGTTTTCATGCGCGAATTTGGCTCCTTTCCACAGCCTCGCGCCCTTGATATCCACACCTATATAGTTGAAAGCCGGATTTCTCAGGCCGAGATCCACGGTATATTCGCCATTGCCGCACCCGAGTTCCACCACGATAGGCTGATCCGTCTTGAAAAAGTCGCTGTTCCAACGGCCTTTCAAAGGGTGATCGCAGCCGAGCACTTCGGACGTAGCCGGCTGGACAAGACAATCGAAGCCCTCGTTTTCCTTGAATTTGCGCAATTTGTCCTTTCCGCTCATGATTTTCTTACAGGTTTCCCGGGATTATTCGCCCTGATCGTTCTTTGAAGGTTTCTGCGGACGGCCGTTCTGTCTGTTTCCGCCGCCTCTGTTTCTGTTGTTTTTCCTCTTCTTTTTCCTCGTATCGTCGAAACGTGTAATACTGTCGTCCCCTACAGCCGTCACGAATTCAAGATTGGCAGGCTCGGGCTCCGTTTTGAGCGATTCCGGCTTTTCGCCGCGCTTGTTCATCCGGATGATTTCTACTACTTCGGAAGCTGCCAAAGGATATATGTTCGCAAAACTGTTCTGGTCGTAGGAAAAATACATTATCTCGCTGAGGATATCGGTCTTCATCAGATATGCCAGCCCGTCCTGGAATTCCAAAGGATTCACTACCTTCGGGATACGGCTCTGAGCGTCGATATATGCAGCCGTTTCGTAATTCAGACAGCATTTCAGTTATCCGCACTGTCCTGCCAGTTTCTGAGGATTCAGTGACAGGTCCTGGCATTTCGCGGCAGCCGTAGTGATGGACTGGAATGAAGAAATATAGTTCGAGCAGCAGAGCTCGCGTCCGCAGACTCCGAGTCCGCCGATAAGCCCGGCTTCCTGACGGGCTCCGATCTGCTTCATTTCTATCCTGATGCGGAATTCTTCCGCAAAGACCTTGATCAGCTGTCTGAAATCCACCCTGCCGTCGGCTATGTAATAGAAAATGGCCTTCGTCCCGTCTCCCTGAAATTCCACATCGCCGATTTTCATCTCCAACCCGAGTTCCGCCGCTATCTGTCTGGCCCGAATCATGGTCTCGTGCTCCCGGGATATGGCTTCCTGCCATTTTTCGATATCGTACAGCTTGGCCTTGCGGTAGATTCTTTTCAGGCCGGCGGTTTCGGGATTTATCTTCTTGCATATCATCTGCCTCGTCACTACGGGCCCCTCCAAGGTGACGATTCCGAGATCATGACCGTTCGCCGCCTCCACTATCACCAAATCCCCCATCTTCACAGTCTGCCCCGAAGAATTGACATATATGCCCTTTCTCGTATTCTTGAATCTGACTTCGAAATAGTTCTTGTATTTTTCCTGGATCACCCCGGGAAGCCAGTCATATACTTCCAACTTGCAGCAGCCCTGCCTGTACGAGCATTTCAACTCCCCTTCGTCCGTTCTCTCCACCACACAGCCGCGGGAACAGTCGAACTGCCTTGTTTCATTAGTATTTAAATTTTCCATAATCGACGTCCTAAATCTCGACGCAGAACTTTCTGCGCATTAAAAATTCACAAACATCTGCCCGACAAGATCGCTGAAAATCATTTTCTGATTGACGTTACGGTCCAAAAGCATCACGGAACGGTCCAGAAGGGCCGAGGCCTTGGAACAGAACGACACGCCGGCCGCAGATGCCATATCAGAATAAAATCCGGCCTCCTCGCGCGGAATCCCGGCAATATCCGACATTCCGTTCCGGCACAGAAAAATCTTTCTGATACATTCTCCTGCAAATATACAAAATGCTTTCTGTTTTTCGCGGGAATCCATGGCCGAGATACTGTCGGATGCTTCCAACGCCGCATACAGGTCCCGCTTCGAGATAGCCCGCATCAAATCCCCGAATATCTGCATGAAAGCATTGTATTCCTCCCGTTCTCCCATCGCATCCAAAGCGACACCTACGCTTCCTCCCGAAATGGCAGCCTGCTGTTCCGCTGCGGCAGCATCCTTTCCGAAACCGTTTATCAAGACTCCGGAAAGTTCTTCTTTCGACAACGGCATTATCCGATAGCTCTGACAACGTGAAAAAATCGTAGGAAGCACCTTGTCCGGATGATGAGTCACAAAAATGAATACAGTCTTCTCAGGCGGCTCTTCCACTACCTTGAGGAGCTTGTTCGCAGTCTCGGCGTTCATTTTTTCGGGGAGCCACATCAGGACTGTCTTATAACCGTCTTCGACAGGAGCAAGCGAGAGTTTTTCCAGAATATTTTTTGCTTCCGCAATGGCGATAACTCCTGCCTTTCCCTCAATCCCGAGAGCCGAATAAAGTTCAGACTCGAGAAAATACGGATTTTTCAGGACCAATTCGCGCCAAAGCCCTGAGAAAGATTCCGAAACCGGCTTCTGCACATCTATTTTCCGGCTCGTGTTTACAGGGAAGATGAAATGTGCGTCAGGATAGATCAGTTTGGACATTTTCCTGCAGGAAGGACATTCTCCGCAGGAATCTCCGTTCTTCCTGTCCGTACAGTTCAGATATTGGATATAGGCCAGCGCCACAGGCAAAGCGCCGCAGCCTTCGTTTTCAAACAAAAGCATTGCATGGGCGACTCTGCCGGAGTCGGCCATTGCAGCCAATGTCTTTTTCAGACTTTCATTGCCGGGAATATCCGCAAACTTCATTTACCTGTCTCTTTTAGCTACGAAATAAGCCATTTCTTCCAAGTGCCGTCTGGCCTCGGAAGGAGGAAGCGACGAAATGGAGCCGACGGCAAGACTTATGTAATCGTCGAGACGTTTTTCGGCATATTTTATCCCCTGCTTCCTGTCTACGAAATCCAGAATTTCTTCCGCATACTCCGGATGCCCTGCAATATCCCTGACCATCGCCCTGATCTTCTCTTCTTCATCAGCCGATGAATTTTCGAATGCCCCGAGAAGCGGCATGGTGATTTTCTGCTCACGTATATCCACGCCTGTCGGCTTGCCTACATCCGAGCCCTTGGCATAGTCGAATATGTCATCCCTGATCTGAAATGCCAGGCCGAGCGAAACCGCATATTTTTTCACGGCCTCCTCCATACCGGCGGCAGCATTCACGGAAATGGCGGCAGCGACAGCAGATGCTTCGAACAGAGAGGCGGTCTTGCTGAAAATAATCCTCAGATAATCATCTTCGCAAGTATCGCATTTCCGGGCTTTCTGCAACTGCAGCATTTCCCCCTCGGCAAGATGAGTCAGCGTATCCGAAAAAATGGAAATGAGACGCGGACCGAAATGCTCGGCCTCACGAATTTCATTTATGGCGGAAACCAACCAATAGTCGCCCACGAGGACGGATACGGACGGCCCCATAAGATAATTCAAAGTCGGAGTGCCGCGGCGGCAGTCGCTTTCATCAGCCACGTCGTCATGCAAAAGCGTCGCATTATGCAACAGCTCGGCGGCAGCGGCCACCCGTATGCAGTCTTCCGGCAGCATGCTTTCCGGCTTCGAACATGCTTTTGCCACTAAAATGGACAACAGGGGGCGCAGCTGTTTGCCGGAATGCGACAGAATCATCTCATTGGTAGTATTCAGCAGATCTATGTCGCTTTTCAGAGCCCCTCTGATCCGTCCGGCGACCTTGAGCCAGTCCTCCCCGCAGAATTCTTTCAGTTTCTCGATATTCATTTCAGGCAGCAGCTTCTCAGAACAGGATGGCGGCAGTGACGGTAAATCCGCCGAATTTTCCCCTGCCGAACGAATTTTTCACCGCTGAGCCGATACCTTCATCCAGATCGGCCTTCAAATCGCTGATGGAGCCGAAGTTCCAGTTGTAGCGGCCGATGACCTGGATTTTCCATATTTCGAGACCGATACCGGCCCCGAGTCCGTATTCCCATCTGTTTATGGCCGAGCCCGACCATGTATTCTTGAGACTCTGAATACCTGCGATATCGAGTTTGTTGTTGAGTCCGTATCCCACGAAAGGGGTAACATCTATGAACGGCCGGAACAGGAGCAAATCAGGCCCCCACTGGAACGATACCGGAAGTTCCAGATAACCCACGGTCAAATCCGCCGCGGCATCAGGAAACAGCTCCTCGTCCAAAGCGAACTTCGAACCTTTTACATTGTATATGAGCGACGGCTGTATGGCAAATCCGAGAGGCAGCTTGAGCTGCATGGTGACTCCGGCATGATACTGGGTCATATTCTCGGTATTGACCGTTTGTTTGCTCAGTTTGGAGAATGTCGCACCTCCCGTCACTCCGAAACGCAGCTGGGCGGACGATTCTGCAATCCCTCCCAACATCAACGCTGCGACGAACGTCGAAATCAGAATTATCTTTTTCATAACGGATCGGATTTATTCAGTTAGAGCAACGCGTCGAGTTTAGCCGTAATATTGCTCTTGGGGACTGCACCGACGAGCCTGTCCACGAGCTGGCCGTTTTTGAAAAAAAGCAGAGTAGGGATATTCCTGATACCGTACTTCATCGGGGCTTCCGAAGCCTCGTCGACATTGCATTTGCCTATGACGGCCTTGCCTTCGTATTCATTGGCGATTTCTTCTATCGCAGGAGCCAAAGCCCGGCACGGTCCGCACCATGTTGCCCAGAAGTCTATCATCACCGGCTTGTCGCCATTGATAATTTCCGCGATATTCGCATCCGTAATTATTTTTTCCATAACCGAATCTTTTTTAAGGTTTCACATAATTTTCCGCCCATAGCCGGCACTTTTAGCCGTATCGGCGGAAAAAGCCAAACACAAATATAATAAACTGTTTTGATTTATTTCAATTTTTATCTACTTTTGCAGTCGCAACGGGGGATTAGCTCAGTTGGCTAGAGCGCTTGCATGGCATGCAAGAGGTCACGAGTTCGACTCTCGTATTCTCCACACAAAAAAGGGCACCGCGGTGCCCTTTTTTTGTGTCTGCTCACAACCCGGCTGTCACAATTTTGAGATCAGTGTCGTTTTGAAGCCGGCCTCAGTTTCTATTGGTCGAGAGACCAGCAAAAGGCGCGAAGGCCGAGCTCAGGTGTAGCCTCGTCCTTGGAGCGGATGGCGGAAAGGATGGCGGCAGACTTGTCGTCATCGACGAAGGTCAGGATGGCATTGTTCATTGTCGGCCAGGCATGATTGCCGATATGAGGTTCACCGTCGACAGAGCCTCTGCCGGAAACATCCTCCCACATGGTATAGCCGCGGCATCCGTTGGACTCGAGCAGTTCGACGATTTCCATGTAATAAGCCTGATTGTATGCTATGAAAATTGCTTTCATTTCCGTTTCATTTTATGTTTTTCCTGCATCGTGGCGAATGAACAGTATATCGTAGGAATCAGCACGAGGGTGACGAGTGTGGATACGGTCAGACCCCAGCAGACAGTCATACCGAGAGAACGCCACATTTCGGAGCCTTCCCCCTGACCGACGGCAAGAGGCACCATACCGAGGACGGTGGTCAGAGTGGTCATCAGGATAGGACGCAGACGGGATTTGCCGGCAGTCACCACTGCATCGGCTATGCTCACTCCCCTCTCTCTCAACAATATCGTATAGTCTATCAGCACGATACCGTTTTTCACCACGATACCCATCAGGATGATGACTCCGATAAGCGCCATGATGCCGAGCGGAGTATCAGTCACGGTAAGGCCGAGAATCACGCCTGTCAAGGCGAAAGGTATAGAAAACATTATGACGAACGGGCTCATCAGAGACTCGAACTGCGAAGCCATCACGATATAGACAAGTATCACTATCAGAACAAGCAGTGTGAAAAGATCCCTGAATGTATCCTGCTGGTCTTCGAAATCTCCTGCAATCTCCACGCTGAGCTCCGACGGCACCTCGGCTTCATCTATGATCCGCTGCGTGGAAGCGACCACCTCGCTGAGCGCATAGCCGTCAGCTACCGTGCCGGAAACGGTAATGACTCTTTCCCTGTTCTTTCTTTCGATATTCGGCGGCGTCTGTGTTTCCACGACAGTGCCGAGATCCTTGATACGGATACCTTGTCCCGTCTGATTGTATATCAGGATATTTTCAATATCCTCCACATCGGTGCGGAACTCAGGGGCATATCTCACCCTGATACTGTACTCCTCTCCGTCCTCCCTGTAGAACGACTGTGTGGAGCCGTTTATGCAGGCGCTGAGATACGATGCCGCAGTAGTGCTGTTCAAGCCGTTTACAGCGAGTTTTGTCCGGTCGAAATCCACCTGGTATTCCGGAGTGTATTCGTCGCGGCTGACGGTAACCTCGGAACAGGAGCCGGCTTCGCGCATTCTGGCCGCGATATCCTGAGCGACACGGTCTGTAGTTGTGAAATCGTATCCGTAGATTTCCACATCCACCTTGCTCGCACCTCCCATACCCATCTGGCCTTCCGTCACTTCGAACTTCTTTATTTCAGGATACTCCGACAAATCGGAACGGATGATGGCTGAAATATCCCAGCACGACCTCTCCCTGTCCTCCATGCTTCCCAAGTCCATGCTGAAAGAAATGATATGGGTGCCGGTATTCTGCATCGAGCCCCAGGCGTTGTCGGTATCAGCCTGTCCGAGAGAATAGCTGCAAACCCTGATTTCAGGTATCTCCGAGCGGAAACGCTCGTAAAGCATGGCAGCAAAATCACGCGTGACGCTCTGCCCTGTACCCACAGGAAGTTCTATCGTGATGGAAATTCTCCCGGAATCCGCCTTAGGAAAATATTCGGATTTTATCTGAGGGCCAAGACCTATGAGCGTCGAAAAGAAAATCACGACTGAAATGCAGACCACCGCCGTACGATGATGTACGGACCAATAAATGATATTTCCGTAGACCTTCGTCAGCCATGCGATAAAACGGTTTATTCCGTCGAAGATGAACCGGTGCACCTTGTTTGTCTTAGGCTTGAATACCAGCATTCTCGAGCACATCATAGGCACGAGGGTCAACGCTCCGACCGTAGACACGATCATGATGATGCTGACTATCCACCCGAGCTGGCGGAACATGATTCCGGCCATTCCCTGAATCATGGTCAGAGGCAGGAATACCGCAAGCATGGTCAGAGTCGAAGCCACGACGGATATGCCCACTTCCTGAGTAGCATGCACTGCCGCCTCCTTTGGCTTCTCGCCTCTCTCCAAATGCGTCGAAACATTCTCCAAGACCACTATGGCATCATCCACGACCATGCCTATGGCAATGGAAAGAGCCGACATGGAAATGATGTTGAGAGTATTGCCTGTGGCAAAAAGATAGACCAAAGACGCAAGAAGCGAGATAGGAATGGCTAAGACAATGATGAAAGTGGCCCGCCAACGGCCGAGAAAGACATATACCACGAGCATCACTATCAGGAATGTGACGATGATGGTTTCCTTCAGGCTGTTGATACTGTTTATGATGTTCGACGAACTGTCGATGACCGTGGAAATCTTCACGTCCGACGGCAGTGTCTTCTCTATCTTCGCCAATGTCTTCTTCACATCCTTGATGACATTTACCGTGTTGGCTCCGGTCTGCTTCTGGATGATGATTTGCGCTCCCTGAATACCGTCGGTATAGGCCTCCTGAGAGCGTTCCTCGGTACCGTCCACTACGGTAGCGACATCCCTGAGATAAACCGCGCTTCCTCCGCTGTAACCTACCACCACATCGAGCATTTCCTCAGCACTCTCGAACTCTTTCTCCACCCTGACGGAATAGGTGTCGGTACCGATATCGATATAGCCGCTCGGCACATTCCGGTTTTCGGCTGCCAGTACGGAGGAAATCGTGGAAACGGACAGATTGTACGCCTCCAGCTTGCTGGGGTCGCAGAAGACCTGGATCTCGCGCGGAGGAGCTCCGGTCACGGACACCGTTCCCACACCCGAAACCCTCGCAAGCGGAGTCGTCACCTTGTCGTCCAATATCTTTTCAAGAGCCGGGAGGCTTTCTTTGGCCGTAGCCGACATTATCATGACAGGCATGTCGTCCGCACTGAACTTGAATATCACCGGCACCGAGGCTCCGTCGGGGAGTTCGGAATTCACCAAATCCAGTTTGTCCCTGACGTCGTTCGTCGCGACATCTATATCGACGCCGTATTCGAACTCCAGCATTATCAGCGATATGTTTTCTTTCGACGTGGAAGTGATATCTTTCAGGTCGCTTACTCCGTTCAAGGCATTTTCGAGGACTTTCGACAGATTCGTCTCTATGTCCTCGGCACTTACGCCCGGATATGCGGACATGACCATTATAACGTTCGCATCGAATTCCGGAAGCTGGTTTATGGAAATATTCATCAGCGAATATATTCCGAGTATGGCACACGTGGCGAAGACGAGTGCCGTAGTGACCGGATTGTTGACAGCTTTTCTGTATATGCTCATGATGATTTTCTTTTACTGCATCCCGCAGACATTGCCGGGACGGCTACTCCTTTACAGAGACTTCGATACCTGATTTAAGTCTGATCTGTCCTTCCGTTACTATTCTGTCCCCGTCGTTCAGCCCGGAAAGGACCTCGTATTCCGAGCCCATTCTCACTCCGAGTTTCACATTGGTGTACGTGACCGTATTGTCCGGATTCAGGACATATACGAATCTTTCCCCCGAGCCGGTCTGTTTCACTATGGCGGCATCCGGCACGACTACGCTTCTGTTGACGCCGAAGAGGACTCTGACACGGGCGAACATGCCCGGACGCAGGACCTTGTCCTTGTTAGGCACGAGGATTTCCGCGGTAAAGGTATGTGTGGCCGGGTCTATGGTAGGATAAATACGGCTGATTTCGCCTTTGAACGTCTTCCCGGGGAAAGCATCCGCCGTCACTTCCACCCTGTCGCCCCTGTGCACCTTCGTATAGTCGACTTCCGAGATTCCTACCAGAAGTTTTACCGGCACGATCTGTTCCACGACATAGATAGGCTGGCTCATCGCGTACATGTCACCCTTATCATAGTTCCTCGCGGAAATGACTCCTTCCACGGGACTGAGCAATACCGTATTCTCCAACAGATTTTCATAGCTGCTCCGGGAAACGTTGTATGAAAGTTCCATGGCTTCGAGATCCGACTTCGAAAGTCCGCCTGCGGCGTAAAGCTCCGCAAGACGTGAAAATTCAGTGGAATCGTTGAGCATTTTAAGCCTTGCCTGGAGAAGATTGACATCATCCATCTCGGCAAGGACCTCCCCTGCCTGCACATAATCGCCTATTTCGACATTGATCGCCGTTATTCTCCCGGAAGCCTGAGGAACGATATTGTTCTTGACGAACGGATATACGTTCGAGGTATAGACTCCGTATTGAGGCACATCCTCGACAAAAACCTGGCGTACGGTCACTGTCGGAATTTCCTCTTCTTCAGCGACGGCCTCTCCTGCTGTTTTCGAATGATTGTTTCCGCAACTGCCTGCTGCAACGGCCACCGCCATTATCGTGACAGTCATGCGGACTGCCTGAAATGCTTTCATTTTCATAATAACACGTCTGATGAGCTTGGTTCGAAGCCGCTCCGGTCCGATATGCCGGACAGCGGTCCTATCGATATTCGTTGTCTTCTGTAAAATCGTTTCCGAGGGTCTGCTCCAGCTGAGCCTTGGCTGTCAAGAAATTGTAGACGGCCTGGGATACTCCCAACTTTGCCTGGGTAAGGGCAAGCTGGGCGTCATTCAGTTCGATAAGCGTATTGCGTCCGACCTGATAGGTCTTTTCCGCGATATCATAGCCTTTTTGGGCGGAAGCGACAGCCTCTTTTGCCGCATAATAACTCTTCAAGTTGGTCTCCATGGTCGTAAGGCTCTGACGGATACTGATTTTCAGATTTCTTTCGGTATCCATCGTCTGGAGTTTCAGCTGTTCGTACTGCGCCTTGGTCTGACGCACGTCGTTGTATCTTTTACCTCCGGAAAATATCGGAATGGAAAGACTGATCCCGACATACGAATACGGGGTCCAACGGTATTGATCGAACTTGAAATCGTTCGTCATGGCGTTGAGCGTGAAAGAAAATGCAGCCGACAACGTCGGGATATATGCATATTTCTGCAGCTTTATGGATTCCGCAAGCTGTTCCGCCTGAATGGCCAACTGCCTCATGGCGGAGTTATGATCAAGCGATACGGAGTCCGTAAGCCCTATATCATAGCTCATGTCCCCGGAATAATCGAGCAGCGAGCCCGTGACATCGATATTTTCATCCAAATCCACTCCGAGGACCGCTTTCAGCTGCCACAGCGCCAAGATGACCGACCCTTCTGCATCATATACGTTCGGGATGGCATTTGCGACATTCGTTTTGGCCCTGATAAGTTCGAACTCGCTGGTTTTCTGCGCATTGAATTTCTTTTCAGCTTCCTCGAAATTTTTTACCGCATTTTCATAAACCTCCCTGTAAACATCGAAGGCTTCCTTGGCCAAGAGGACGGAATAATAGGCATTCTTCACGGATGTCACCATGTCCAAACGCGACGACCGGGCCTTTTCCACTGCCAGCTCCACGTCCAACCCGGAGATTTTCAGGCTCTTCCAGAGCTGCGCATTCACGAGAGGCATCGTAGCCTGGACTCCGGCGGCCCAGGTGTTCCAGCGGCCGACTTCAAGGCCTTCATCCATACTCATGGACCCTGTACTCCCCGATGTTCCGGAATCTCCTCCCATGGCTCCGGACAGATCCCCCATGTCGAAATCCATGTACATCACCTGCTTTTTAATGGTACGCTGATATGTACCGGAAACGTCTATCTGAGGAAAAAGAGAAGAATACGTACCTTTCTTGGCATACCCGGTCCGCTCTATTTCCTTGTCGGCTACTTTCACGGTGAGATTTTCGCTCAATGCAATTCTGAGAGCGTCCTCGAGAGTGATGCATAAGGGCGCATCGGCCGAATCCGCTGCGGAAAGAAGTCCAGATACGACAGAATCCCGGACTTCCTCAGTTCCGGTCCGGTATTGTGCCAGCGCATCGGATGAAATGGCTGCGGCCGAAACCATTGAAAACGCAATTAAAACTGAACGCATAAAAAATTTTCTTTTAAACGGGTGGCAGTTCCTGCCAATGATGATGTCCGGCTACGGATGGCAGTTCCTGCCAACGGCATTGTCCGGTGACGGACAACAGGACATATCGTCGATCCTGTCATTTGCCGAGACTTTTTGCATAATGTGTCGGCTGGGACTTGGGCTTCCGAGGGTGCACTATGGCAGCCGGTTTTCCCCATTTCAGGCTGTAAATCAGGATTCCGATACCGATAAGGATGAACGGAATGCTGAGTATCTGTCCCATGTTGAGGAGCATGTTTTCCTCGAAACCCACCTGAGGCTCCTTGATGAATTCGATAAGAAAACGCATGCCGAAAAGCACGATGAAGAAAATGCCTATGATGGTGCCTCTTTTCAATTTCTCAAGACGGTATTTGTAAAGAGCCAGCAATGCAAAGCCTAAAACAGTATAGCTCAGGGCCTCGTACAGCTGCGTAGGATGCTTCGGCTCCGTCTCTCCCCTGAGATCGAAAACGAAACCCCACGGAAGGCTTGTCACGTCGCCGTATATTTCCGAATTGAAAAGATTTCCGAGCCTTATCAGCGCACCGGCAAAGCATACTGCGATGCAGAGACGGTCCAGTATCCACAGCAGGTCGAAATCGTATTTCTTCCCGTAATGATGTGCATACCACCACATTGCGAACAGCAGGGCGATAGTGCCCCCGTGACTTGCAAGCCCGCCTTTCCACGGCATGAAAATCTCCCAGAAGCCCTGCCAGCTGCCGAAGTAATAGTCAGGCTGATAAAATATGCAGTGTCCGAGACGCGCCCCGACTATCGTACCTATGAGCAGGGTATAGAGAAGGGGGTCGAGCAGTTTCAGCGGCAGGCCCTCTCTCTTGAAAAACCATTTGAATATGAACCAGCCCAAAACGAAGCCGGATACGAAAAGGAGGGAATACCACCTGAGCGAAAACGAGCCTATACTGAAAATCTCAGGGCTGACATGCCAGTGTATCGCAAGAAAATCCAACATTTCCATCAAAATTTATGACAAACCTGCAAATGTAGGAATTTTTTGGAAGTTTGGCACCATAATTTACCGGACAGGCAGGACAGGTTATGGCAGACGTCATTTTTTCCACTTTTCCATAATTTCTCATTCGTTTTCAGGATGCAGGTTTTTCCTGTATCTGCTCGGGGTCTGCCCGAACTGTTTCTTGAACGCGGTGCTGAAATAGGCGGTGTCGGAATATCCTACCTTGAAGGCTATTTCGGAAACCGTCAAACAGGCGTTCTTCAGCAGGTCGGCGGCTATCGCCATCCTTTTCCCAGAAACGTATTCCATTACTCCGAGGCCGATGAGCCTCTTGAATTTCTTGTAGAAACTGGCCCTGCCCATGCACACATAATCGATGAGCATTTGTGCGTTCAGGGCATCGTTGGAAATATTCTCGGCAATGCACTGGTTCACTTTCCGGACAAACTCCTCGTCCGTATTGCTGAGAAAAGAGCCGGATATCGAATCGATGCTGAAAAGCTGCCGGTATTGTTCCCGCAACTGCATCCGGCTGTAAAGTATGTTCTTCACAGCTGACAGCAGGGTGGGGATGTCGAAAGGCTTCTGCAGGAAAAGGTCCGCTCCCGACCTGTATCCGCGCGACATGGAATCGTGCCCGTTCATTGCCGTTATGAGTATGACGGGCAGCCGGCTCGTCATGGCGTTGTTCTTTATCCTGCGGCACAGTTCATAACCGTCCGTTTCCGGCATCATGACATCGCTGAC
>CALUSD010000177.1 GCA_944323295.1 uncultured Bacteroidales bacterium
ACAGCCTGGCCCGCAAATATCTCTGGGGAGAGGGCATCGGAGAATGGGAAGTGATAAAGCAGGGAGACCCGCGCTTTGAGGGACATTACCAGCCGAAACAGCCTCTCTGGGGCTATGAGCCTGACAATGACCCTGCGGTGGTGGAACGCTGGATAGATGCCGCCGTTTCGCACGGCGTCAATACCTTTATATATGACTGGTACTGGTTCATGAACGGACCGTATCTCGAAAGCGCCCTGAACGACGGCTTCCTCAAGGCCAAAAACCGTAACAGGATGAATTTCTATATCATGTGGGCAAACCACACGGTGGCAAAGAACTACTGGAACTGCCGCAGATACGGAGACGATGATTCCATGCTGTTTTCGCCGGTAGTGGACTGGACCGATTTCAGGAAAATCGTGGACAGAATCATAAGCCGGTACTTCGTCCAGCCGAACTATCTGAAATTCGACAACTGCCCGGTGATGGCGATATTCGACTATGACCAGCTCGTAAAGAGTTTCGGAAGCGTGGAGGAGACGGCCAAGGCTTTGGATTATTTCCGTGACGAGGCTGTCAAGGCAGGTTTCGAAGGAATACATTTTCAGATGAATCCTGGCGGAGGATATCATCTTTCCGATGCGGAAACGGCGAAACTGACGGAAATGGTGGACAAACTCGGAATCGGCAGCATCGCTTTTTACAATATGGGCGGTTTCGACCCCGATTATCTCAGACACGGGGCAGAGGCCATAGAGATCAGGGACCAGTGGGACGAAGCCTTCGATATACCGGTGTTCCCGACGGTCTCCATCGGGTGGGACGATACTCCGAGATTCCCGGCGAAAGGCGCGTCCGATGTTACGAGATTCCACAATACGCCGACTTCATTCGGATCGTATCTCGAGGTGGCGAAAGACTATGCGGACGCTCATCCGCAGCAGCCGAAAATGGTGGTCATCAATGCCTGGAACGAGTGGATCGAAGGAAGCTATCTTTTGCCTGACAGACTGAACGGATTCGGCTATCTCGAAGCCGTCCGCGATGTTTTCGGGAGTTGTCCGACAGAATAATCACATCAATATCTTATGCAAATCATACTTCCTTTTATCATAGCCGCCACCCTGTTTTCCATTCCGGCGTACGCGGCTCCATTGCCGGACCGTCCCGACGGTACGGCAGAAACGTCTTGCCCCGCATCGTCAAGCGTGCCATCTCAGGCCGCATCCCCGGCAGCCGACCCGACAGCATCGCCGGAAGCCATAGTGACTTTCGGCAATGCCCGTTTCACGGTCCTCACTCCGCGGCTTATCCGTTTGGAATGGTCGGCTGACGGAAAATTCGAAGACCGCGCTACTCTCGGAGTCATAAACCGCCGTCTTGCAGTACCTGAGTTCGATGTCCGGAAATCTTCCGGCTCCGTGACGGTCAGGACAGATTTTCTGACCCTCAAATATAAAGGGCAGGAGCAGTTTTCCGAGGACAATCTTTCCGTCTCGTTCATGATGTCGGATAAAAAAGTGAAATGGCATCCCGGCGCCGACGCCTCCGGCAACCTGCTCGGGACTGCACGCACCCTCGACCGCTGCGATGGGGATACGCTGATGGACCCGTACGATCCCGGCATCATTTCCCGGGACGGGTGGGCATTGCTCGACGAGAGCACCCGCCATCTTTTCGAACCGGTGGACAGCGACTGGAAATATTGGGTCGCGGAGCGGGACAGCATTGTCCGTCAGGACATCTATTTCTTCGGCTATGGCCACGACTATACTGCAGCCCTTGCCGATTTTACTAAAATTTCCGGGAAAATTCCGCTTCCTCCGAAATATACTTTCGGCTACTGGTGGTGCCGCTTCTGGCAATACTCCGACTTCGAACTCATTGATTTGGCAAAACATTTCAGGGATTTCAGCATTCCGATAGACGCCATGATCATCGATATGGACTGGCATGAGACGTGGTCCGAACTGAAGGCTGCCACACCGCCGCGCGAGCCTGGCGGAAAACCTGGTTTGGATGAATTCGGAGAGGGCATAGGCTGGACCGGCTATACCTGGAAAAAGGAGCTGTTCCCGAATCCGGCGAATTTCTTGGAGGAGCTGCACAGGATGGGCATCAAAAATTCTCTGAATCTGCATTTCTGCAACGGTATCCAGCCGTACGAGGAGCCGTACGACAGATTCGTAAAGGACTACCTGTCCCGGACATCGGACTATGACGGTCCGGAGGGCTATATCAAGGCAGATGGCAGCAAGGCTCCCGTTCCGTTCCGAATCGACCAGATAGAGTGGACGGACGCTTATTTCAATTCCGTGATACATCCTTTGGAGAAAGACGGGGTGGATTTCTGGTGGTTGGACTGGCAGCAGTGGATAAACAGCCACTACACGAAAGGGCTCAGCAATACTTTCTGGCTGAACTATGCCTTCTTCCAGGACAAGGTGCGCCAGACCGAATCGCAGGGCATCCATGCTCCGCGTGCCATGATCTACCACCGGTGGGGAGGAATCGGCAGCCATCGCTATCAGGTGGGCTTTTCGGGCGATACTTACGCCACATGGAAAGTCCTCGGATATCTGCCGTATTTCACTGCCACCGCTTCGAATGTCTGCTACGGATACTGGGGGCATGACATCGGCGGTCACATGCAGCCGCCGGGGGTGACGAGCACGGATCCGGAACTCTACACCCGCTGGATGCAGTCTGGCGTCTTCACACCGATATACAAGTCCCATTCTACCAAGGACATGTCCATGGAGAAGCGTTTCTGGGTCTTCCCTGACCACTTCGATGCCATGAGGGCGGCGATAAGGCTCCGCTATGACCTTTCACCGTACATTTACACTGCGGCGCGGCAGGCCTACGATACGGGAATTTCGATCTGCCGGCCTCTCTACTATGCGTGGCCGGAAGAAGACAAGGCGTACGAATGCACGCAGGAATTCATGTTCGGGGACGATATTCTTGCCACGACGGTCTGCGAGCCGGCAGATACTGTCACCGGGCTTGCTTCGCGTAAAATCTGGTTTCCGGAGGGGTGCGACTGGTACGATGTCTCCACAGGCATCATGTACGAAGGCGGAACGGAGCATGACCTGCTCTACACCATCGACGAAAATCCATACTACGTGAAGGCCTGTGCCGTCATTCCGATGGCAGGTGCGGAAATCAGGAATCTCCAGAACCAGGACCCGGAACTGCGCCTTTTGGTTGTGCCTGGAACGGGTGAAAGCCGGACACGCGTGTACGAAGATGACGGGAATACGCAAGCCTACGATACCGAATTCGCTTTTACCGAGATTGCCCGTTCGGGCAATGCCGACTCCCTGACGGTGGAGGTGATGCCGCGGACAGGGGAGTTCGAGGGTATGTTGCCGTCGAGGAAAGTCAGCGTGCTTTTGGACGGGTTCAATGCTCCAGAGAAAGTATATGTGAACGGAGTGGAGGTGCCGTATTCGAGGTTTGCGAAGTCCGATGCCGGGAAAGACGGCGCCGGACCCGTATGGGGCTATGACGGAAACAGCCTGACGGCAACCGTATATCTGCCTTCGCTGCCCGCAGACGAGAAACTGACTGTGAAATGTCTGTTCAGAAGCGGCGAGCCGCAATATCTCGATGGTGCCAAAGGTCTGATAAAAAGGATGATGGCTCTTACTCCTGAGACGAAGCTGATGATGGAACTTTACGTAATGGCCTGGATGCAGCTCCCGACCGAGTTTCTCGATATCGCCCAGTGCGGAAGCTATATCACGGAGGCGCCTGAAAAGGCGGCCGAATTCGTGCAGGGCATCGATGTGGATGCGATGAATGCACGTTTCGCCGGCTATGAAAAGCTGCCGGACAGTTTCAGGGAGAAGGTTTTCGCCCAAACCAAATTCGAAAAAGCGGAATAGTTCCTGAAAATTTTGTGTATTTTTAGTGGCGGATTCAAAAGGCGTAATTTCACGCGTAACGCAGAAAGTACCCTTTGGGGTCGCCCTTAAAACAAAACAGTTTTAAATAATGAAAAACAGTATTATAAAAGGATTTCTATTCTTGATGCCGCTGTTTGCGGTTTCCTGCGGAGACCGGGGCGGTGCCGTTCTTACGGAGCCTCTCGATCCTTCGGCCTGGGACTGCTCCCGGTGGATTTCCGCGGCGGATGCTCCTGTCGTTGCCTGTCAGATAAAGGACGGTGAACGTGCTGCCGACGGAGCCAGCTGGTTCGTGGCGGAAATAGAGCCGGTCAAGAAAACAGTGTCGGCAAAGTGGATGACCACCGGACTTGGCGTCTACCAACTGTACGTAAATGGCGAACTGATCGGCGAGGAGGTCCTGAAACCGGGGTTTACGCATTTCCAGAAGACAAAAATTTCTTATACGTATGACATAACCGATCTTATCGGTGAAAACAATGTCCTGGCTGCACAGGTGACTCCGGGCTGGTGGGCGGACAAAATTGTCTCGCCGCTCGGCCAGACCGGCATGACAGGCCGTAAATGCGCATTCCGCAGCGTTCTGGAACTTGCGTATGCTGACGGCTCCAAGGAATATCTCGGTACGGATACGGTGAACTGGAAAGCCGGAATCGCCGGCCCGGTGAAGCATGCCGCCATTTTTGACGGAGAAACGTATGATGCACGCGAACTGCCGGGCTATCTGACGCCGGAGAAACTTTCGGCTCCGGAAGTGAATACGGAATTCGAAGGCGAAATCGTTCCTACTGCCGGTGCCGAGATTTATCACAGGCACGATCTGGCTTTGGCACCCGTGAAGGCGTACGTATGGAAGGATGTCGACGGCGTGCGTGAGGGTGAAGCCGGAAAAGTGATAGTAGAAAGGGAATACCGTGACGGAGATGTCATGAAACTGTCCGAAGGAGAGAACTTGGTGATAGATTTCGGTCAGAACTGTGCGGCGGTGCCTTTCTTCGACTTCAAGGCAGTCGAGGGCGTGACATTGACCTGTCTGACATCCGAAATCCTGAATGACGGGAACGGAGCAGCCTCCCGCGGCATGGACGGTCCCGAAGGCAGCATACACCGTCGGAACCTGCGCACGCAGAATACCGGGATGAGACTCGACTACGTATTTGCCGGGAGTGACGGATACGAGACGTATATGCCTATGTGCACATTCTACGGCTACCGTTTCATCAACCTCACGGCTGACGGTGACGTGACTGTCCGGAGCATCAGGTCGATACCCGTGACTTCGATTTCGAAGGAGCTCGAGACCGGTGTCGTGACAACCGGCAATGAACTTGTCAATAAATTGATTTCCAACACGGTGTGGGGACAGCGCTCAAACTATCTCTCTGTTCCTACGGACTGTCCTCAGCGCGATGAGCGTTTGGGCTGGACAGCCGACACCCAGGTATTTGCCGAAACGGGGACATTCTTCGCTTCCACGCAGGCATTCTTCCACAAATGGATGCGGGACATGCGTGATACCCAGAGCCCTTTGGGCGGTTTTCCGGGAGTTGCCCCTTTCGGGCAATACGGCTGTGCGGACAACGAGATGATGCGGTGCGGCTGGGCCGATGCCGGAATCATTGTCCCTTGGACAGTCTGGAAGCAGTATGCCGACACGGAAATCATCGATGAAAACTGGGAGGCCATGGAGAAATTCATGGACCATATCGCCTCTACCAAGTACAGACACAGCCTGCATGCCGCTGAGAACGGCAATTTCCAGTGGGCTGACTGGCTCAGCTACGAGCCGTTGGAAAGCTGGAGCGGCCTGTATATGGCTCCGGATGGCCGTGTCCGTCCCGAGGCGTTGGAATACTGGGACTATCTCTGCGGTTCGTATTGGGCGATAGATGCCGCCATGATGCGTGACATGGCTGCGGCTACCGGACGCGATGCTTCGAAGTATGAGGCCATGCACCAGGAGGCCAAGGCTTATCTCAGGGATACTTTCCTCGATGAAAACGGTCTGTTCAAGACGGAAATTCTCAACACCATGCAGACTCCGGCACTGTTCGCGCTGAAAAACAATCTTTTGGAGGGCGCACAAAAGGCTGCCATGACAGAGCGGCTGAGGGAGAACTTCAAGGCCCATGACGGCTGCCTCCAGACAGGCTTCCTCGGAACATCCATTCTCATGCAGACCCTGACCGACAACGGAATGGGCGATATCGCATACGACCTGCTTTTCCAGCGCAGGAACCCGAGCTGGCTCTATTCCGTGGACAATGGCGCCACCACGATCTGGGAGCGGTGGAACAGCTATACCATCGAAGACGGCATGGGTCCAAACGGGATGAACAGTTTCAACCACTATGCCTACGGCTGCGTATGCCAGTGGATTTGGGAGACTGCTGCCGGTATCTGCGCCGACCCTGCCGACCCTGGATTCAGGCACATCATCATGAAGCCTCTGCCTGACAAACGTCTCGGCTGCATAGACGCTTCCTTCAAGTCTGCCGCCGGGCTGATAGAGAGCTCCTGGAAGTACGACGGCGACACCTGGATCTGGAATTTCACCATTCCTGAAGGCGCGACAGCCAGCGTTACCCTCCCCGGTGAAACCGCAGTCACTGAATACGGTCCCGGCTCGTACAGGATAACGAAATGAAAATTGCCCGGATGTCGCTTCCGCGTGCGGATGGCCTGACGGCCAATGCCAACGTCGGCCGTATGATTTATGGCATCTTTTGCGGATAAGCAAAAATTACTATCTTTGGGGGCGGCCCAAAGGGGACTTCTGAGTTACGCTCGAAATTTCTCCTTTGCGGTCACCCCTGATTGTTTGTAGATACAGACAGTCATTGATGACACATAAACGATAACCAATATTCCGACAGTCATGGTAAACTTGTTCTATTTGGTGCCGGCAGCGGCAGTTCTGGCCTTGGGCTTTGCATGGTTTTTCTTCAGACAGATGATGAAAGAGAGCGAAGGCTCCGTCACGATGAAAGAAATAGCGCTTTTCGTCAGAAAGGGTGCGATGGCATATCTGAAACAGCAGTATAAGGTCGTGACGATAGTCTTTGTCATCCTTGCCGTTTTCTTTGCCGTGCTTGCCTACGGGTTCGGGGTGCAGAACACCTGGGTGCCGTTCGCGTTTCTGACCGGAGGATTCTTCTCCGGACTTGCGGGTTTCGTGGGGATGAAGACGGCCACGTATGCTTCGGCCAGGACGGCAAACGCTGCCATGCGCTCTCTGAATTCAGGGCTGAAAATAGCTTTCAGGTCAGGTGCGGTGATGGGACTGACGGTAGTCGGTCTCGGGCTCCTCGACATATCGCTCTGGTACATCATCCTCGACACATTCGTGGATGCTGACGGAGCTCAGAAATTGGTCGTCATTACGACCACCATGCTGACATTCGGCATGGGAGCCTCTACTCAGGCCCTGTTTGCCCGTGTAGGAGGCGGTATCTATACCAAGGCGGCTGATGTAGGTGCGGATTTAGTAGGAAAAGTCGAGGCCGGGATTCCGGAAGATGACCCGAGAAATCCGGCGACCATAGCGGACAATGTCGGTGACAATGTAGGCGACGTGGCCGGAATGGGAGCCGACCTGTACGAATCGTATTGCGGCTCCATCCTCGCTACCACGGCCCTCGGTGCCTCCGCCTTTTTCGATGCAGGGGAGACCATGCAGATGAAAGCGGTGTTTGCGCCCATGATCATAGCCGCAGCCGGCGTCATACTTTCCATTATCGGCATATTTACGGTCCGTACCAAGGAAGGGGCCGGCATGAGCCAGCTTCTGAAATCCCTCGGTTTCGGGACCAATCTCAGCGCGGTCCTGATTGCCGTGGCCACATTCGGCATCATGTATGTCCTCGGCATGGAAAACTGGCTCGGAATCTCTTTTTCCGTCATCGTGGGGCTTGTAGCAGGCGTCATTATCGGCCAGTCTACCGAATATTATACATCCCATTCGTACAAGCCGACGCAGAAATTGGCGGAAAGTTCGAAAACCGGTCCGGCTACGGTCATTATTTCCGGCGTCGGGCTCGGTATGATATCCACTGCCATACCGGTGATAACCATTGCGGCAGCTATCCTTCTTTCGTATCTGTGCGCTATCGGATTCGATTTCGAGAACATGCTTTCAGCGGGGAATCTCAGTCTCGGGCTTTACGGTATCGGCATTGCCGCCGTCGGCATGCTTTCGACCTTGGGAATCACACTGGCGACTGATGCCTACGGTCCGATTGCGGACAATGCCGGCGGGAATGCCCAGATGAGCGAACTCGACCCTGAAGTACGCCGCCGTACTGATATTCTCGATGCCCTCGGCAATACTACTGCCGCTACGGGCAAAGGCTTCGCCATCGGCTCGGCTGCCCTGACCGGTCTCGCCCTCCTGGCGTCATATATGGAGGAAATCAAGATAGCGCTCGACAGGGCTGGAGAAAAAATAATCGGCGTCGCAGGAGAGAGCATGGATGCCGTGAAGGCAACGATTCCGGATCTGATGGCTCATTACCATGTCGATCTTATGAACCCGATGGTCCTGACCGGTGTTTTCATCGGCGCCATGATGTCTTTCCTCTTCTGCGGTCTGACCATGAATGCGGTCGGGCGTGCTGCACAGAAGATGGTGGAGGAGGTCCGCAGGCAGTTCCGGGAGATAAAGGGCATACTGACCCGCGAGGCTACTCCGGACTATGCACGATGTGTGGAGATTTCCACCCGCGGGGCGCAGCGGGAGATGCTCCTGCCGTCTCTGATAGCTATCATAGTGCCTGTGGTTGTGGGCCTTGTACTCGGCGTGGCCGGAGTGATGGGCCTGCTGATAGGAGGTCTCGGCTCCGGTTTCGTGCTGGCCATTTTCATGGCCAATTCTGGCGGCGCCTGGGACAATGCGAAGAAATATGTCGAGGAAGGACATCTCGGAGGCAAGAATTCGGACTGTCATAAGGCTACCGTAGTAGGTGATACCGTAGGAGACCCGTTCAAGGATACATCCGGACCGTCACTCAATATCCTTATCAAACTTATGAGCATGGTTTCCATCGTGATGGCTGGCCTGACCGTCTGGATAAGCTGACGTGAATTGCCCATTTGGGCCGCCCTCCCGTCATAATATCGTCAGCTGAAATAGCGTTTTTCGTGGCGGACCAGGGCGATGAATATGAAAAGCAGGATGGTGAATGCCCACAGGGAAGACCCTCCGTAGCTGACGAACGGCAGGGGAATCCCGATGACCGGCATTATTCCGATGGTCATGCCTACGTTTATGAACAGATGCATGAACAGGCAGCTCGCCACGCAGTATCCGTATATGCGCGTGAAACTTTCCCGACAGTGTTCGGCATCCGAGATGATTCTCCATATCATGAATGCGAAAAGCAGGATGACGGCAGCGCTTCCCAGGAAGCCCCATTCTTCGCCGATGGTGCAGAAGATGAAGTCCGTGCTTTGTTCGGGTACGAAGCCGTAGGTCGTCTGCGTCCCTTTCATGAAACCCTTTCCGAGGAAGCCTCCAGAGCCGATGGCTATCATCGACTGGTTGACATTGTATCCTATGCCGGAAGGGTCGTCTTTCAGTCCGAGCAGGACTTCGATACGCTTCCTCTGGTGGTCCTGCAGTACGTCATGGAATATGAAATCCACGGAGAATACGAGAATCAGGCCGGCAATGAATGCCGCTATGGACATCCATCCGAACCGGCTTCTTTCCCGGTAAGCCCTTATCGCATAAAACGGTATTGCACAGATGCTTGCTCCGGCTATGACATATTCGAGTTTCAGACGGCTCAGGAAAGAGTCTTCCCCTGCCCCTGTGATTTCGATGAGCTTTTCTATTCCTGAGGGGAGAAAGCACAGCACTATTGCGGCCGGCAGGACGGTCACCATCCATTTTTTCAGCTTGCCCGTATAGAGCCTGTTGCAGAATGTGGCGATTGTTATGAGCACAAGGATGGCCATGTACGGTGACATTGTCATGGTCAGTATGAACAGCAGTATCGCCACTCCCGCCATGAACAGCAGCCAGCCGGAAAGGCCTTCGCGGTATAGCATGAATATGAAGCCGACATATACCAAAGCCGAGCCGGTCTCGCTCTGGGCCACTATTATTGCCATAGGCACTAAAATAACGGCCGCAGTCAGAATGAAATTCCTGAGATTGTTCAGTCTGTATCCGTACTGGCTCATTATCGTCGCAAGCATCAGCGATGTGGAAATTTTGGATATTTCGGCCGGCTGGAAACGTATGGGGCCGAATTCGAACCATGAACGCGAGCCTTTCACTTCCACTCCGAGAAAGATGACCGCGACAAGAAGGAGTATGGTAGCCGCATATATCGGCAATGAAAAACTTTCGTAGATGCGCGGACTGATGACGAACAGTATCAGGACGGCCAATACAAGTGCGGTAACTATCCAGATGAACTGTTTCCCGCTGCGTGCGGAAAAATCGAAAATGGATGAAGGCTCGGCAGACTGGACCGAAGCGTAAATGTTTATCCAGCCGATGAATATCAATATCAGGTAGCAGATAATCAACGGCCAGTCCAAAGTTTCTTTCAGGCTTCTCCCCTTAAAACGTTCCATTTTTTCAGTCTGTCTTTACCTTGTCCAATAGATTTCCTTCCAGCATCCTCTGCTCCAAGGCCTTTCTTCCTTCCGAGATTTCTCCGGTCAAATACTTTTCTACCAGGAGGGACGCCAATGGAGCGGCCCATCTGGCTCCGAAAGAGGCATTCTCGACATACGCGGCTACGGCTATCCTGGGATTGTCCTTGGGTGCAAAGCAAATGAACACGGAGTTGTCGTCCCCGCGCGGATTCTGTGCAGTCCCTGTCTTGCCGCAGATTTCGAGTCCCTCTACGGCCGCGATGGTGGCGGTGCCTCCCGAGCCGTATCCGCTGTTCACGGCTCTGTACATCCCTTCGATGACTTCGTGGAAGTGTACTGTATCTACAGCGGTATATTGTTTTTCCGTGTATTTCGGATCGATGGGAACTTCTTCCGAATCACGGATCAGATGCGGGATATAGTAGTACCCCCTGTTGGCTATCGTTGCGCACAGGTTTGCCAGATGCAGGGGAGTGCATCCGATTTCGCCCTGTCCTATCGACAGGGAAATCACGTTGGTGGCTTTCCACCGACCCTCTCCGTAAACCTTGTCGTAATACTTCGAGTCAGGAATGAAGCCTCCGAGTTCGGAGGGGAAGTCGCTGCCGAGTTTTTTCCCGAAGCCGAAACTCTCTACATACCTGTGCCATACGTCCAATGCCTCGGCTACGGAGCCGTATTTCCTGTTCTCGAGAATGCCTCGAAGCACATAGCAATAGTATGCGTTGCAGGACATCATTATCGATTCTTCGAAATCGATAGGGGAGCGGTGGTCATGGCAGCCTAACTTGTTCTGTCCGAAATGGTAGCCCATATTGCACGGATATTCCGTCTGCGGAGTGAATACGCCTTCCTGCAGACCGATGAGCCCGTTTACGAGTTTGAAAACGGAGCCGGGAGGGTAGGAAGACTGGACGGCACGGTTGAACATCGGCTTGTACGGATTCGACAGGATTTCATTGTAATGCGAGCCTATGTCCGCGAGCATGTCCACATCGATACCCGGACTCGATACCAAGGTCAGTATTTCCCCGGTGGACGGCTCGATGGCGACGAGACTGCCTACCTTGTTCTGCATCAGTTCCTGACCGTAATGCTGCAGTTCCGCATCTATGGTCGTCGTGATGTTTTTTCCCGGGACGGCTTCCTTGTCCATCTCTCCTTCGCGGTATCTTCCTTCGATTTTGTTCCTCGAATTCCTCAGATAGATATTATACCCCTTTTCCCCTTTCAGATATTTCTCGCAGGTGGCTTCTATTCCCGTTTTCCCTGCATAGTCTCCGGCCGCATAGCCTTCATGCGTTTTCAGAAAATCCGCATCTACTTCGGATACGTAGCCCAAGAGATTGCCCCCGGCATTGTACGGATATTCTCTGATGCTTCTGGCCTGGCCCCTGAATCCTGGAAACTTGTAGGCAATTTCGGCGAATTTCATGTATTGCTCGGGCGTCATCTGCTTGAGCATCACTACCGACTGGTAGCCTATTTTTCTCCGGTCCCGGTAGTATTCGTCCATTTTTTTCCTGATAAAGGTTTCATCCACGTTCAGGGCGCGGCACAGGGCGACCGTGTCGAATTCCTCCACTTCCTTCGGAGTCACGAGCAGGTCGTAGGCGATTTTGTTTCCTACAAGGATTTTCCCGTTTCTGTCGTCTATGATGCCGCGTGGAGGGTAGATGATGGCGTAAACCATGGAGTTGTTGCTTGCATCTATCTTGTATTTTTCGTCCACGATCTGTATGACGAAAAGTTTCGCGATGATAATCATGACCGCGATGGTCAATCCGATTTTCAGCTTGTTGGATTTGTCCAGTTTCATCTTGCGCCTCCTTCTTTATTTTTCATCGGAAGTCATCATGTTGAATACCGGAAGAGAGATGATGTAGCAGCAGACCGATGATGCCGCGAATTTCAAAAGATTGAAAACAAAAGGTTTCGTGCCGGCTCCGTCGGCAATGATGTATATCGCGAGGAAAACGGACTGGCAGATGAGAATGGCGGCCGACACGCGCAAAAAACCGTTCTTCCTGAAAGAAAAGCCTTCTGCCCTGTCCGTGCGGTCCTTTCCGAACAGAAGCGCCACCGTAAAATTCCTGATAAAGGCCACAGGCACCAAAGCCAGCATGTTGAGGCCGTATATGCCTTCGGCAAGCCAGTCGACCGCAAGTCCTGAGACGGCGGCGATGAGCATCAGTATTATGGCCGGGATGTCCAGCGGCAGACACAGGATGAGTACGGGCAGTATCGAGATGAAGACATGCGGCCCGACGTTGATGAAATTGCAAATCAGGATTTGCGCCACCAACAGCAGGATATACATCAGTGTGAAATGTCGCTCAGTCTTCATCGCCGCTTTCTATTTCTTTTATTTCCTTGTTGTCTGCATTGTTTACGATAGTCACGTACCTTATCGAACTGAAATCCGTGAACAGCGTGACCTCGATATTGAAAGTAGAGCCGTTCACTACCGTGGATTCTCCAGTGATTCCGAGCGGAATGTCCGGAGGAAAGATGGAGGAAAATCCGTTCGTATAGACAGTGTCTCCCGGCGGTACCGCGATATGGTGCGGAATCTCGCGCAGGACGGCTCCGTTCGAAGAAATTCCGTCCCAGGACAATTCTCCTGCCGGACCTTCCTTCCCGACGCGGGCTCCTATCGTCATTCCGGAATTCTTGAAAGAGCGTGCATAGGAATAATGCTTCCCGACAGCGTCGATGATGCCGGCCACGCCTCGCGAAGTGATGACGCCCGAGAGTTCTTCCACCCCGTCTTCATATCCTTTGTCGACTATCAGGTAGTTGTGCATCTTGTTGTTGCTGACCTTTACCGCACTGGCATGGATGTACCGGAATCCTCCTATGATATCCGGAAGACTGTCCTGCCGGATATCGCGACCGGTGAGTTCCCTGTAGGCCCTTACCGTTTCGGAAAGACGGAAATTCTCTTCAGCCAGCTCGGCATTCCGTTTTTTCAGGCTGAAATAATCGCGGATGTTTTCCGCCCCGCCCCAGAAAAATGCGTAGACGGCATGCGTGCCTTTTGAAATCCAGATTTTCTGCATCTCGCCGTTATGGCTCAGCATAACCAATGCAGCTACCTCCAAAAGTATGAAGACAGCTGCATTGATACATATCCTGAATATGTTTCCTTTTCCGGACATCCTATCTCATCAGGAAAGGATAGTGGTCCGTGTGCTTCAACGCCAAGCAGGTTCCTCTCGCCACGGCTCTCAGCGGATCTTCCGCAACATGGAACGGGATGTTTACCTTTTCGGAAAGTCTCTTGTCGAGTCCCCGGAGCAATGCCCCGCCGCCCGAGAGGTAAATGCCTGATTCCACGATGTCGGAGTACAACTCCGGCGGAGTCTGTTCGAGGACATGAAGGACTGCGGCTTCGATTCTCGCTATGGATTTGTCGAGGCAGTGTGCGACTTCCTGATACGTGATGGTCGCGTCTACGGGGTGCGCCGTCATGAGATTCGGACCTCTCACCAGCATCGGCTCCGGCTCTACCTCCAAGTCGGTAATGACGGCCCCGACTCCGATTTTTATCTTCTCGGCGGTGATTTCTCCCACCTTGATATTGTGCTGCTGTTTCATGTAGTACTGGATATCGCTCGTAAACACGTCTCCGGCCACCTTTATGCTGTTCTGCTGGACGATACCCCCGAGCGATATGACCGCTATCTCCGTGGTGCCGCCTCCGATGTCCACCACCATGTTTCCTTTCGGGGCCTCCACATCCATTCCTATACCCAATGCCGCTGCCATCGGCTCGAATATCAGAAACACATCGCGTCCTCCCGCATGCTCGGCGGAGTCGCGCACTGCCCTGATTTCCACTTCCGTACTTCCGGACGGAATGCCTACCACAATCTTCAGGTTAGGAGTGAAGATCGAACGCCTGCGGCTGTTCACCTGTTTTATGAAACCGCGGATCATCAGTTCGGCAGCGTTGAAGTCGGCTATCACGCCGTCTTTCAGCGGCCGGATGGTCTTGATGCTCGGGTTTACCTTTTCATGCATCAGTTTCGCCTTCTGTCCGAGCGCGATAGGCTTGCCTGTATTGTTGTCTATGGCAATGATGCTCGGCTCGTCCAGGACTATTTCATCATTCTGGAAGATCACCGTATTCGCGGTGCCGAGGTCCATGGCCAGTTCTTGTGTCAAGAAAGAAAATCCCATTATCTGTACTGTAGTTTTCCAATTATCAAAAATCTGTCAAATTTAACGAAAAAATCGTAATACTCTTTTTCAATTCGGAAAATATTGCAGCTTGTTTTGAAATTTTCCGAAAATTCGTTTATTTGCCGGAAGAAAAATACTTTACGGGAAATGGAGAGGAAGAAATACTTGATCATGGTAGCCGGAGGAAACGGCACGAGGATGGGCGGAAAGTTGCCGAAACAGTTCATGGAGATTTCCGGGAAGGCGATTCTGCATCATGCTTTGGACAAATTCGTGGCTGCTGTCCCGGATTTGAATATCATTGTCGTCCTGCCCGATGAATGGCGGCAGGCCTGGAAAGACTATTGCTACCGGCACAGTCTGATTTACAGGCAGGTCTTGGTTTCCGGCGGGATCACCCGTTTCCATTCGGTAAAGAATGCTTTGGAAAAGGTGCCGGACGGGGCGGTGGCGGCAGTGCATGACGGGGTGAGACCTCTGCTGTCGGTCGATTTGATAAGGCGGCTCTTTGCCATGGCTGAAACCATGCCTGCCATAGTTCCGGCAGTACCTGTCGTGGATACGCTGAAAGTGCTGGTCCGTTCCGAATCTGCAGGAAATACACGTCTTTACGAATCCGTTCCCGGAGAAACAGCCGACCGCAGCAGGCTTTTCGGAGCCCAGACACCGCAGATTTTCTGGTCGGAAATACTGAAAAAAGCCTATACGATGCCGTATTCCACTTCATTTACGGACGATGCTTCCGTCGTGGACAGTCTTGGGGAGGACGGTGTGAAAATAATATATCCGGAGGGTGAAAAATATAATATAAAAATCACGACTCCGGATGATCTGCTTATAGCTGAGGCCTTGCTGCAAAAGTGAAGCTATTCTTCTGTTTCGGATGATTTCCTGACATTGGCCATGAAACTCGTGTTCTGGTATTCCTTGACCCAAACCTGTCTCTCGATGGCCTGGTCCAATGAAATCTGTGTCTCGGTGGACTGGACGTACGGGATTTTCTGAATGGTGTTTACGAGGATTTCCATCAGGTGGTCATGGTTGAAACAGTAGATTTTCAGCAGCAGCGCATATTTGCCGGTCACGAAGTGGCATTCTACTATTTCGGAAATTTTCTTGAATGCTTCGATGACTTCCGGATATTTGTTCGATACGGACAGCGATACGCTTACATAAGCGCATACGTTCAGTCCGAGCGCCTGCGGCTTTACGAGCAGCCTCGATCCGGTGATGACACCGTTTGCCTCGAGCCTTTTCACCCTCTGATGAATGGCTGCTCCGGAGACCCCGCACTCGCGCGCGATCTCAAGAAACGGCATTCTTGCATTTTTTACAAGAAAAGAAAGGATTTTCTGATCGATCTGGTCGATGTGATAATTTTGCATCTTAACAATTCTTAAATTTCAGGCGCAAAATTATAATAAAAAATCAAAAAATCACAATAAAAAAAGACCTGATTGTAACGAATTATAGCGCAATAGCTACTTTTTGTTATTCTTCGATACCGCTCTTTTCCTGCCTCGGCCTGTCGGCGTCCCTTCTTCTATCAGTTTTTTGCAGTCCGCTTCCGTCAGAGTTTCCGCGTCCGTTCCTTTAGGGATTCTGTAATTGCTCCCGGAATACTTTATGTAAGGTCCGTAGTTGCCTGCTATCACCTGGATGCCGCTTTCTGCGAATTCGGCAATTATCTGTTTTTCAGGCTTCGACTCGGAATTTTCTATGAGCTCGATGCATTTGGAGAGTTCTACCCTGAGCGGATCCGTCCCCCTCGGAAGGGAAATGTTTTTGTCGCCGTATTTCAGATACGGTCCGAAACGTCCTTTGGTCGCTATGATGTCGATGCCGTTGTACTGTCCTACCGTACGCGGCAGGTTGAAAAGTTTGAGGGCATCTTCGAGCGTGATGCTTTCTATGAGCTGGCCAGGACCGAGACTTGCGTATTGCTTGTCATCTCCGTCGCCTTTCTGTATGTACGGTCCGTATTGCCCGTATCGGGCAATCACTGTCTTCCCGTCCGAAGGATCTGTCCCGAGTTCCCTGCTGACACGGCTGTATTCCTTGTTGTTGAGGGTCTCCTCCACCTTTTTGTGGAAAGGGGAGTAGAATGTCGCAATGAGTTTCTCCCACTCCATGTCCCCGGCGGCTATCTGGTCGAATTCCTTTTCCACATTGGCTGTAAAGCCATAGTCGAGAATAGTCTGGAACTTGTCTACCAAAAAGTCGGTCACTATCATGCCGATTTCCTGAGGCAGAAGTCTCCCTTTTTCAGCTCCGACCGTTTCCGTCCGTTCGACTGACGAGATTTTCCCGTTTTTCAGGATATGGTCGGTCACTTTCAGCTTTTCGCCCTCCTTGTCACCCTTTATTATATAACCCCGTCCCTTGGTGAGGGTGGAAATCGTAGGAGCATATGTGGACGGCCTTCCGATACCGAGTTCTTCGAGTTTTTTGACCAACGAGGCTTCGGAATATCTTGCCGGCGGTGCCGTGAATTTGCACAGTGCCGAAATTCCGCGTTCTTCCATCCTGTCTCCCTCTTTCATTTCCGGAAGGATGACATTCTGGTCGTCGTCCGGGCTTTCGGTGTTGAGCCTGAGGAAGCCGTCGAAAAGAATTTCCGCGGCCTGTGTGCCGAATGTCTCGGCAATATTTCCGGAGCCTATCCTTATATCCGTCCTCAGAATGCGTGCATCAGCCATCTGCGAGGCTACGGTCTTTTTCCATATAAGTTCGTACAGGCGCTGTTCCTGCGGGGTCCCGGAAATGCGGATCTTGCCGATATCCGTCGGCCTTATGGCTTCGTGAGCCTCCTGGGCGCCCTTGCTTTTTGTCTTGTACTGCCGCGGATGCGAATATTTTTCCCCGTAATTCTCCATAATGTATTTTTTGGCGGAATTTATGGCGAAAGAGGAGAGATTGGTGGAGTCCGTACGCATGTATGTAATGTGTCCGGCTTCATACAGGCTCTGTGCGATGCTCATGGTCTGGCTTACGGAAAAATGCAGCCTTCTGGATGCTTCCTGCTGGAGCGTGGAAGTGGTGAACGGAGCCGCAGGCGCCCTCGTCCCCTCCTTTTTTTCGATGCCGGTTATCGAGAATTCCGCGCCCGTGCATTTGTTCAGGAATTCTACAGCTTCTTCCGAGGTCTTGAACTTCTTGTCGAGAACGGCTTTTACGGTCACGTTTTCCGGCAGTCCGGACGGGTGGAACATGGCTTCCACGCGGTAGAAACTTTCCTTGCGGAATCCGATGATCTCCTTTTCCCTGTCCACTACAAGCCTCAGCGCCACCGACTGTACGCGTCCTGCCGACAGCTTCGGCTGTATCTTTCTCCACAATACCGGAGAGAGCTCGAAACCTACGAGTCTGTCGAGTATCCTGCGCGCCTGCTGTGCGTCCACCAAATCCATGTCTATGTCGCGCGGATTTTTGATGGCGTTCAGTATGGCGTCTTTTGTGATTTCGTGGAAAACTATCCTCTTCGTATTTTCTTTCTTGAGGCCGAGAGTCTCGTACAGGTGCCATGAAATGGCTTCTCCTTCACGGTCTTCATCGGATGCGAGCCATACTGTCGACGCGTTTTTAGCCGACTTTTTCAAATCCGCCACTACAGCCTTCTTGTCGGAAGGAATCTCGTATTCCGGTTTGAAACCGTTCTCAATATCGATGCTGAGTTTTGTTTTGCTCAGGTCACGGATATGTCCGAAACTGGATTTGACTGTAAAATTTTCGCCCAAAAAGCCCTGGATGGTATGAGCCTTGGCGGGTGACTCGACTATGACTAAATTTTCCTCCATAAAGTTCAAGTTTGTTCCGTGCCGTGACCGGCAATGGAAAATTCAGCCTGCAAAGTAAGTGACAATCAAAGTAATTTTCAAATTTTGTGTATTGAAAATACGATAAAAATGACTTTGAATTCTCTTTGCATGCTTATGACACAGTCGTCATGAAAAAATGTTTATATTTGTGGCAATATGAGAATTACTATGAAAAAAGTCTTGTTTATCATTGCATTGTGTGCCGGCTTATGCATAAGTCACGATGCGGTATCGGCACCTGACATGTACAATATTTATTCTTTTTATGAAAACGGCAAATGGGGACTCAAGTATGATGACTGTACATTCGTACATCCTCAGTACGACGATGCCGCCCGCAAGAGCACTTATGGTGAAGCGCAGCTGACGGCAGTCTGCAGAGATGGAAGATGGTTTCTTGTCGACAGCGAAAACCGGCCTCTTTTCAGAAGAACTTTCGATGACCTGAAAACCATGTCCGGCATATATCACCGCAGGGTGCTCAAGAAAGAATACAAGGAAACCACGGCTTCAGGATATTCGAGAAAATATTTCAGAGAAAAAGATTATGTGGAGACTATGGATACTGTCTTGCATGGTACTACCGTCAATTTATTGGGCGACCATTATTATTTGCCGTTTTATGAGTTCAAGAAAGCTCATGGCTGGTATCCAGTGCTTATGGGGGCCATGGAAAACGGCAAATGGGGGTATGTCGACGGCTTGGGTGACTGGGTAATAGCGCCTGATTTCGATGATGCGGGAATACGTTTGTACAGACATAAGAAGGCGCCGCTAATATCGTTCCTCAAAGTGCGCCGGGACGGGAAGTGGATGCTTATAGACTTGTTCGGGACGATAGTCTACTAATCGGAAAAAGAGCCGAAAATAGATCCGTGGGGTGCCGTAAAATCCAAAATCGATACTGATGCGTTGACTAAGAAACGCGCGGAATATGAAAATCTTTATGATAAACTGGTGCAAGCCTCGGAAACGGCAGCCATGCTTGCCGGCAAAAGCTGTCCTGAACGGCCCGGAGTCGTTCCCGTAAAAAACGAAGATGGCCTTTGGGGACTGAAAGACACTGTGTCCGGCACTATGGTGGCACCATTCAAATATTACACTATGTTCGATACTGACAAGGCATTCGGGGCGTACAGGGTTACCATAAAAGGCAAGTACGGGATTGTCAATGTTGTCGCGGGAGAGGTTATACCATGCGTGTTCGACTACATATCGCCTTTTGATGAAAACGGCAATGCGGAGTCTACCAAAGGATCGTTTACCGGCAAGGTGAATGTGTATGGATTCAACGGACTGGAAAAGGGGCTGATGCGTGAAAAGAGATACAATGATCTTATAGATCTGAATGCAAATAATTATTATGCCCTTTGGCATCTCGCCAATACGACTTCCGATTTCGGGGAAGCGGAAAAATATTATTGTGCTGCGAGGGAAGTCTGCAAAAGCCGGTACGATGAGCCTGCTGTACAGGATATGTACGGCAGGATAGCGTATGATTTGGGAGAAAGCAGGGCAATCAGTCAGGAAGCCGAATCTTCCGAAACATTGGTATCGGTATTTTCTATCCTTTCCGGAATAGTCGATGTCGGGACCCAGCTTTATGCTGCATATAACGGGATCGATGACAGCGGAGCTGCCGGAGCGTCGCCAGCCGTTGCCGGGGCCGGGACAGACGGAGGTGACTACGCAAGCCGCTATGCCATGTGGGAACGACGGGCAAAGGCCAATTATGAATCCCTTACCAATTTGGGATATAGCGTAAAAAAGAAGGACGGAAGCGAATCCGGCTCGGCGGCAGGAAGCATGAATACCGGAAATTATGTCAATATGAAGAAGGCGTTGCGGGAAGCTCAGGATGAAATGGCGAAGATAAGACGGTCTGCGTCCGGTGCCGGGGTGAATATCCCGCAGTCGAAATGGGAGACAGTGACGGTAACTTATTGACCGTCCCGGGTCGATATCTTGAAAATTGTTGCTACTTTTGCGCTCTTGAAATTTACTCGAAATGAAAGAAACGACTAAAAAAAGAATAATCAAATGGTTCTGGATTGTGCTGCTGGTGCCGATAGCCTGTGCAGTGCTGCTGATTCTGTCGGTATGGGCTTTTGCGGACATCCCGTCATTCGAGGAACTGGAAAATCCTGAAAGCAAATTAGCGACCCAGGTGATTGCCGAGGACGGCGAGATCCTGACCACATTCCATATAGAAAACAGGTCATACGTGAGTTATGAGGATCTGTCTCCGTATCTGATAGAGGCGGCCGTAGCTACGGAAGATGTCAGATTTTATTCGCATTCCGGCATCGATTTCAAGAGCTTGGCGAGAGTCTTGGTCAAGACGCTGATAATGAGCGATTCGAGTCAGGGCGGCGGAAGCACGATCACCCAGCAGTTGGCCAAAACGCTTTATCCGCGCGAGGACCTGAGCGGGAATTTTCCCGGAGTCAGACACATGAAAATGGTGTGGATCAAGCTGAAAGAGTGGATTACGGCTGTCAAGTTGGAAAGGAATTATACGAAAAACGAAATCCTGACCATGTATATGAATGCTGTCTTTTTCGGCAGCAATGCATACGGAATCAAGACGGCTTCGCAGACATTTTTCTCCAAGGAGCCGTCAGAACTGACTGCGGAAGAGAGTGCGATGTTGGTCGGAATGGTCAACAAGCCTACGCGGTACAACCCTGTCCTGAATCCGGACAAGGCTTTGGGCCGCAGGAATTTCGTGTTGAAGCAGATGGCTAAAGCCGGATATCTGACAGATGCCGCCGCCGATTCCATCAGCGCCCTGCCTATTACCCTCGCTTATCAGGTGCAGGATCACAATGCCGGGCTCGCCCCGTATTTCAGAGACATGCTCAGACGGACCATGAATGCCAAGCAGCCGAAGCGTTCTTCTTACAGCATATACGAGGATTACAAGGTAGATTCGCTTCTCTGGGCGGATGACGACCTGTACGGCTGGTTGAACAAGAACAAAAAGGCGGACGGGACTTCCTACAGCCTTGACAGGGACGGCCTGCGGATTTACACCACGATAAACTACAAAATGCAGCAATATGCCGAGGAAGCCGTGGCGGAACATCTCGGCCAGGATTTGCAGAAGAGTTTCTGGCGTGATTTGCGCAGGAAGACGAACAGACCTTTTTCCGATGACGTGGACAAGTCTACCATCGACAGGCTTATGTCTCAGGCCCGCAGGTGGAGCGACAGATATCGCATGATGAAGTCGCGCGGTGCTTCCGAGCAGGAGATTTCGAAAAGTTTCCAGGAAAAGGTGAACATGAGGGTGTTCTCGTGGGACGGAAAGGGATACATAGACACGCTTATGACGCCGGATGACTCCATTAAATATTACAAGGCGCATCTCAGGGCCGCATTTATGGCGATTGAGCCTGAAACAGGTCATGTGAAGGCGTATGTCGGCGGACCGGACTACAGATATTTCAAATACGACAATGTCCGCCAGGGCAAACGGCAGGTAGGTTCTACCATCAAGCCGTTCCTTTATACGCTGGCGATGCAGGAGGGAATGTCTCCTTGCGACAAGGTCGTGAACGTGCCGCAGACATTCATTGTCGGGGACGACACCTGGACGCCTCAGAGTACGGACCGGGACGAATGGATAGGGCAGACAGTCACTCTGAAATGGGGGCTCACGAAGAGCAGCAACAATATTTCTGCCTATCTGATGAAACAGTTCGGCCCTCATGCCATGGCCGAGATGATGAGAAAAATGGGTATCGGAAGCCATATCGACGAAGTGCCGTCGCTGTGTGTGGGACCTGCGGACCTGTCGCTTTACGAGATGGTAGCGGCTTATAACACATTCCCTTCGCGAGGAGTATATGTCGAGCCTCTGTTCGTGACGAGAATCGAGGACAACATGGGAAATCTCCTTTCGGAATTCAGCAACAGCAAGCGTGAGGCCATCAGCGAACAGACTGCCTATCTCATGGCCAATCTGATGCAGGGCGTCGTGACCGGAGGAACAGCCGTCAGACTGCGTTTCAAGTATCAGCTGACCGGAGAGATTGCCGGCAAGACCGGAACCACGAACGATCAGTCGGACGGATGGTTTATCGGTTATACCCCGGTGCTTACTGCCGGAATCTGGGTCGGAGCCGAGGACCGTCAGGTGCATTTCGAATCTTTGGCTCTCGGAGGCGGCTCGAACATGGCGCTGCCTATCTGGGGTATTTTCATGAACAAGGTGCTGAAAGACGGAACATTGGGTATCACGGGAGATGAGAAGTTCATGGCGCCTGCGGGGATGCATCTCGACTTGGACTGCGACGGAAGCGACGCGGACGCAGTTTCGGAGAGCGGCGGAGACGACTTTTTCGACTGATTGTCATCTCGAGCAATGTCATCTCGAGCGCAGTCGAAGGAACTGCTTACCGGAACTGTCATCTCGAGCTCAGTCGAGAGATCTGTTGAATAGTAATATATTAAGTCATACTCTTCAAAAACATGTGCAAATACAAATCCATCGCTGTCATCTACGGCAGCGATTCTTCCGAGTGGGAAATTTCCTGCCGAAGCGGCGAATTTACGGCATCCCGTATCGACGGGACCAAATATGACGTTTACGAGATTTTTGCCCGTTTCGGGCAATGGTCCCTTGTCGCATGGCGCAAAAGGAATTCCGTCAGAAACATATTGCCCGAAGGGCAGCGTCCGGAAATAGATAAAACCGATTTTTCGGTTGTCCTTGACGGACAACGGATTAAATTCGATTTTGCATACATCATGCAGCACGGCAATCCTGGTGAGAACGGTCTGATGCAGGGCTACCTCGAAATGCTCGGCATACCGTTCAGCAGTTGCAGTTCTTTCGTATCCGCCATGACTTTCGACAAGTTCACGTGCAAGAACTATCTTCGCAATGTCGATTATGTGAAATGCGCTGACGACGTATTCATCCGGCAGGGAGAAGTCGTGCCGGGGCTGTCTGCAAAAGTTATAGACAAGCTGGGTCTGCCGCTTTTCGTGAAACCTACGGACGGCGGATCGAGCTTCGGCGTGGTGAAGGTCAAGGAGGAGGAAGAATTCGACGATGCGGTGAAAACAGCATTTTCAGAAGGAAAGATGATCTTGGCGGAGAAATACATCCCGGGCCGGGAGATTACTGATGCGGTATATTTCGACGGCGAAGATGTAGTGGCCCTGCCTGTCATAGAAATCGTGACCGATCATGAATTCTTCGACTACGATGCCAAATACAACGGCTTCAGCGAAGAGATATGTCCTGCCCCTGTCCCGGATGAACTGACTTTGAAAATTCAGGAGACTTCCAAAAAGATATACCGGAGACTCGGATGCTCCGGCGTGGTCAGGGTGGACTATATCCTTTCCGGCGATGACCTGTATTTCCTCGAGGTCAATACTATTCCGGGTATGACGAGCGCATCGTTGGTGCCGAAGATGGTCCGTACGGCCGGCATGGATATGACCGATTTCCTTTCTTCCATCATAGAATCTTCGTGAGTGTGCCCCAAAAGGGGAATTTCTGCGTTACGCTCGATTCGCAAATCCTCATGT
>CALUSD010000178.1 GCA_944323295.1 uncultured Bacteroidales bacterium
CTCTGTCCTTACTATCTCAAAATTTTCCGCAACTATCGTCGGGAAGAATATCTTCATCAAGCCTTGCGTTTCCATACCGCAAAGCTAACACTTTATTTTTTCCCAACATACTTTTTTCGTTGTCCCACAAATCAGCGGGTGTCCCTGTTTCGGAGCACCCGCTGATTGTCGTGATGAGGTGCCAAGCAGAATCGAACTGCTGTACATGGTTTTGCAGACCATTGCCTAACCACTCGGCCATAGCACCGTATTAAAATTTATAAGAACTCCCCGAAAGGACTGCAAATATAGTACTTTTTGCCAAGGTGTCAAAATTATTTTAACGATATCGTCAAAATTTCGATTTTTCAGTCGACATACAGAAGCAGGCCCTTGAGATACTCCCCTTCCGGATGATAGATGTTTACCGAATGATCCGCAGGCTGGTTCAGCCTGTCGAGAATCCTGACGCTGCGGCCTGTCTGGGCCGCTGCTGAAAAGACTGTTAAAGCGAATGTCTCCTTATCCACGACCTGCGAACAGCTGAAAGTAAACACTATACCGCCTTTGGCTATTTTGGCGATGGCGGCTGCATTGAGCCGCTGATATGCGCGCAGGGCATTCTTCAAGGCACCTCTGTGCTTTGCGAAAGCAGGAGGGTCCACTATCATGAGATCATACTGTCCCTCAGGAACGGATTTCAGATAATCTATTGCATCGCAGCACAACCCTTTGTGCCGGTTTTCGTCGAAACCGTTCAAAGCGACGTTCTTCTCCACCAGATCCATCGCTTTTTTCGAACTGTCGACAGAAGTCACGGAAAGAGCGCCGGCGGCAAGCGCGTAGATGGAAAATCCGCCCGTATAGCAAAATAGATTCAAGACGTTGCGTCCTGCGGAATATCTCTCGACGAGAGCCCTGTTTTCACGCTGGTCGAGGAAAAAGCCTGTTTTCTGGCCGGATGTCCAGTCGACCATGAACTTGTGCCCGTTTTCGGATACGATCTGGCATTCATCGGAAAAACCCTCCTTTCTGAATAAATATCCATCTACCAAATCGAGACCGGCCTTGAACGGAGCCGTTCCGGAACTCTTGTCATACACGGCACGGAGACTTTCGCCATAAACTTTCCCAAGCGCCTCGGCTATCTGCTTCCTTGCCCTGAACATTCCTGCAGAATGAGCCTGCATCACGCATACGCCGTCATAATAATCCACGATCAGCCCGGGAAGATTGTCGCCTTCTCCGTGCACGAGCCTGTAACAGTTCGTCAGCCGGTCATCCTCCGAATGGACGGATTCCTGAATCCCTGCAGCCAGTCCGACAACTTTCCTGACTTCCAACGCCCGGGAAAGCATGACCTCCCAGAAATCCGCGGCCAAGACATCCGAATCGAAACTCAATATCCGTACAGCTATGGACCCCACCTGCCAGTGACCGCAGGCAAGAAGCGTCCCGTCACACGCACAAACAGCCACAATATCACCCTCCTCAGGGCTTCCCTGCACCTCCGCTATCGCTCCAGAAAATACCCACGGATGAAAACGCAGGATGGATTCCTCCCTCCCCTTTTTCAATATAACCTTCTTCATATCGTTCAGTCGTGATTATCTGGCACTACCTTTTCCGAGTTCATCAGTTTCAGGTACATCTCCCTGCATACCCAGGCGTCGGTGGCGGCATACTTTATCTGAGGCTCCGACAGCACATCAGCTTCCCAGTTGGACAGCTGCTGCGTTTTCGATATTCTGAAACCGAGAATGATGGCAGACATCTTCTTGACGCTTTTGTCCTTGATCCCGTAATCCCCCACGATCCGCTGCAAATCCACGAACGAACGCGGAGTAAAATCGCAATAACGCTGCAAGCCCCTGATATCATCCAATACGGCAGCGCCGACCTTGATTATTTTTTCATTGGAAAGAAGATTGCACAGACGCCTGTGCATCCCCATACAGTTTATTCTGAACAGAAAAGCCCTCTCTGGACCGGACAGCTGCAGCAAGGCAACGCCGTTTCTCGGCTGGTCGGGTGAAAAACACGGCCTTGTCTCGGTATCGAATCCTAAAATCTTCTGCGCTCTGAGATAATTAACCGCACGATTGAATCCCGCCCCCACCGAATCTATGACATCCGTTTTGCCAGGAAAAGCAGCATAATCCAATTTCTGCAACTCCTCGGTAGATATGCTGTCAATATACATAAATCAATTCGTTATATATTTCCGGGGCCAGAAGTTTCATCCGCTGCATCTGCTCTTCCGTAAAACAACCCTGGCTTGCCGGAATGACGCGGAAAGTCTCGATATCCGACTCCTGCGCCCTGTTATACTTATATTCATCCGAAAGCATTCCGTTCCCGTCCAAATTCCCGGGACCGACTTCCGAAGACACTGCCGTCACGTACCCTTCAGCACTCGGCCACGCCACGATGTGCGTGAATTTATCATTGGCTCTCAGCCAGTTGTAACTGTCCGAAACGATACTTTCCGCCGGGCTTAAAAATCTGAAACCGGGCGCCATCAATTTTTTATAAACCTCCATTTCCGGAAGCGGCGACCGCATGATACTGTCTGCCGCCATATTCAGGGAATCCACCTTCGCGCATTCTGTCAAATCATCCATTATCACCCCGCACAGCGACGTCCTGTATTCGGCAGCCATATATGAATCGAAAAACTTCCTGACCATATCCATGGCACTGCCGGTCATCTCCGGAGACAGGCAGACGATCT
This sequence comes from uncultured Bacteroidales bacterium, assembly GCA_944323295.1. GTDB lineage: Bacteria > Bacteroidota > Bacteroidia > Bacteroidales > UBA932 > Cryptobacteroides. The sequence continues at coordinate 2,714 of CALUSD010000178.1, forward strand.
CCGCAGCCTCTGCCCACGGGCGGTATTTCTCAGAATGCCTGTCGGTATACGGGTTCCTGACATCTCTGAAAACATTGCCGTACACTCCGGAAGAAATTATGTCCCGGGAAGCGCAAACGCCGATATTCGAAAGTTGCGAAGCTCTCGAAAAAAGATATGAAACCGCCGATTCCACGGTATTGAGCACACCGGTATCAAATCCTGCCGCAGACAAAAGATATTCGACGTCCTGACAGCCGTAGCCGGCCAATATCGAAGAAGAAAAAATGAAAAGTTTGGCTCCCGGCTTGTCTGCCGACAATGAAGAATCGAAGATGCTCGTCGAGCAATG
>CALUSD010000179.1 GCA_944323295.1 uncultured Bacteroidales bacterium
ATTAATGTAGTGAACAACGGGATTATACGAAATATAATATGGGATTAAATGATAAATATATAATATTGGGGACAACCTTATTTTCAACGGTGATAAGAAGGCTGATTGAAAATGAAGGACAAGGGAAAGTTGTCGCTTATAGTACATCCGCAGAACTAATTACCGATAGGATATTTGATAATTTACCAGTTGAGCCAACTGAGGTTGTAATGGATTCTGGTCTGCTGTTTATAAATACTATCGGATATTCCAAGATGAATACGATCCGGCAGAAAGTTTCAATGCAATTCTATAAACATAATATTCCCATATCATCTTTCATTTCAAAACGGGCTTTGATTTATACAGACGAAAAGCTGTTGGGAACAGAATCTATCATTATGCCTGGAGCGTATATTGGCCCTGAAGTAAAGTTGGGAAGAGGTAATATTGTTTATTCAAACGTAACGTTGACACATCATATACAAATAGGAGATTACAATTTTGTAGGTGCCGGTGTTACAATGGGGGGGGGTATAATAATTGATGATAATTGTTTTTTTGGTCTGAATTCAACAGTTAAGAATAGAATTAACATAAGAAAGTATTCTTTAATAGGAGCCGGAGCTAATATTTTATCCAGTACAGAGGAATATGGCATTTATATAGGAAATCCAGCCAGGAAAGCCGACAAAAAATCTTTCGATACAGTAATATGAATAACGCACTATTGCTTAACAGAACAATCAATATTAAGGATAGTATAATTAGTTCATTAAAGAAAATGGATTCAGAGAAGACAAAGACCCTTTTTGTCTTCTCTGAAAACAGTTTTATGGGCATGCTTACTATCGGCGATATCCAACGGGCTATTCTTAAGAACATTAATCTTGAAGAGTGTGTAGAAAAAATCCTTGACACTAACAAGATTTTTGCTTATATAGATGAACCGATAGAAGAAATCAAAAATAAAATGTATCGCCTGCGTGCTGAATGCATGCCGGTAATTGGCAACGATGGTGAATTACTGAATGTATATTTCTGGTCAGATTTATTCGGTTCCCGAGAGCCGTTGCCTAAAGCCACGCTGGATTTGCCTGTAGTCATAATGGCGGGAGGGAAAGGCTCCAGATTAGCACCATTGACAAATATTTATCCTAAGCCACTTATCCCTGTCGGTGAAAAAACGATTATTGAGACTATTATGGATAAGTTCGTCTCTTATTCATGCAACAATTTCTATATCTCGGTAAATTATAAAGCCGAGATGATAAAAAATTATTTTGATTTTATTGACAACAAGAAATATAATATAGAATATTTCCGAGAAGAAAAGCCCTTGGGAACGGCTGGTAGCCTCAGACTGTTGAAAAATGTTTTGCACTCGACCTTCTTTGTCTCAAATTGTGATATTATGATATATGAGGATTTTGCCAATATCCTTGATTATCATAAGATCAATCATAATGAACTTACGGTAGTCGCTGCTGTCAAAACTTTTTCAATTCCGTATGGTACTATCGAAACAGGAGAAAACGGTTTGTTGAAGAGTATTCATGAAAGCCCAAATTTGTCATTCAAGATTAATACAGGACTATATATTTTAGAACCTTCACTTTTGAACGATATTCCTGATGATTTTTATCATATTACTGATTTGATGGACAAATTGATAAAGGAAAACCGAAAAGTCGGCGTATATCCGATTAGCCAATCTGACTGGATGGATATGGGAAATTGGGACGAGTATTTGAAACTTATCAAAAAGTAATATCATGAAACTGCTGTTAGTCGTAGGCTCTGCAAAAGATGTGTTCATATATAACATGGCAAAATGGCTGAAAGCGTCTATGGATGTTGATATTGACGTTTTTGAATTTTATTCATCAACCCAACAAAATGATTATAGATATTATAACTCAGTATCTTCTGCTCGAAATGTATGGTTTACTAAAATAAAGGGATTTAGGGTTTTGACCACTCCGTTTTATTATGCAAAAGAACTTGACTCCTTTCTGATTGGAAAGCATTACGATATCATACATTGTCATTGGATAGTTCCTCCTGTCGTATTGTCAAGGAGCCTTAAACAGCATTGTAATAAGTTATATGCTACTTTCTGGGGCGGTGAGCTTTTGTTGAAAATCGGATATTCGAATAAATTGTATCGAAAGACATTAAATAAATTCTTAAACGGAATTGATTATTTGGTTAATTCCGAAGTGACTTTCAATAAGTTTTGCTCTCTCTATCCACAATTGACCAATAAGTTTAAATATGCACATTTTGGCTCGGCCGCTCTTGACTACTTATATGATTTAATGAATAGTAGTAGTAAAATTGATATCAAGAGGCAATGGGATATCCCAGTCGAGAAATACTCTGTGCTTATTGGTTATAGCGGGAAAAGGATTCACCAACATATAGAAGTTATACGGGCTTTAAAAGAATCAGAAGTACTCAAAGATAAAATACATTTGTTATCCGTGATGACAAGAGGCAGTAATCCGGCATATGCCAAAGATGTCGAAGAAGAGTTGCAAGCGAGCGGTTATTCATATACAATGATTAAAGGCAGATACTTATCTGATGAAGAAGTCGCTTCAATAAGATATGCTACTGATTTTGTGTTGCAACTATCGACTTTTGACGGATTTTCACGCAGTATTGTCGAAGCTTTATGTGCAGGTTCTATCGTTATATATGGAAACTGGCTAAACGATTATCCACAATTTCTTGAGAGCGATGGTTTTCAGGCAATTGCAGCCAATTCATTTAATGATGCCGTTAAAATACTAGAGTCGGTTATCAGCAATTACTCTTCATATATACCGATGTCAATGAAAAACTCTGAATCAGGACAAACGAACACTTGGAAAGAGAGTATAAAAGATTGGGTGAACGCATATCAAATTTAGATTTATACTGAGAATCTTATGAAGGCATTCTTTAAGGATTTTATGATTTATGGCCTTGCATCGGTTATCAGTAAAATCGCGGCTGTACTATTAATGCCTGTTTATACTAGTATTCTGACACGAGAAGAATATGGAGCAATGGCAATGATGGTCTCTATGAAAGGCATAATAGATATAGTATCCAATCTTAATATCCATTCAGGGATTGCCCGGGATTATTATGAAAAGGATATTAACAGAAAAGTATTAATTTCTACCGGGTTCTGGTCCATTCTGATATTGTCTGTCACTATTATGTCAATGATGCTGCTGACAAGGAATTTCTGGAAAGAAACGGTTTTGGGTTTACAAGGCTATGAGACAAGTTTCATACTTTTGCTAATGACAATTCCGGCAGGTAGCCTTGTATCATATTTTTCGATATTGACCAGATTCAAGAAGAAACCCGTGCTATTTTCTATTGGAATGATCATCAACCTTGTTATTCAACTGTCGATAGCGATATATACAATAGTTGTTTTAAGGATAGGTATTTCAGGCTTTTTCCTTGCTACATTAGTAGCAGACATTTTCTCAATAATATACTTCAGTTTATTGAATAAAGAATACATTTCATTCAGTTTCAATAAAACATATCTGAAAAGAGCCCTGATCTTCAGTGTACCTCTTCTACCAGCCATTTTGGCTGGTTGGGTGGATACATCCTTAGGTCAGATTATTGTCGGAAAATATGTTTCATTGACAGATTTGGGAGTATATTCTGTAGCATTGCAATTAGCGTCTGTATTCACTTTAATAAGTACTGCATTAAATAATGTCTGGTCGCCGTTCTTATATGAAAACTACAGGATGCAAGGGTTCCAGAAAGAAGTGGAAAGATTATTTTTAACTTTTATTTTCATACTATCAGTCGTTTCATGTGGAATATCATTACTTTCCAGAGAAATAATTTTATTGTTAAGTAATCCGGACTATTTGAATGCTGCTATATATTTGACGCTGCTATGTATTCCAATGTCTGTATATTTGCTGTTTCCAATGGCATCGTCTGGAATATCTATCAGCCGTGATACTAAATATACGAGTATAGCATACGTTTCTGGAAGTATATTTAATATTGCTTTGCTGGTAGTATTATTGCCATCGATACAGATTCTGGCTTTGCCGGTAAGTTTAGGAGTATCAAGAATCGTCTCATATTTGATTATGTCCGTTATTACGAAAAGGAAAGGTCTGTTGGAACTACCTAACAGATATTTGCTGATATTGTTATTTACTGTCTTGATTTGCTTTGTCTTGGTGTATAATCATACTGATTTGCCAATTAGAATCTGTTTCATAGCTGTATTATGGACTGCATTATTCTATCTTATAAACAGAAAAATCCATATTTTCGAGCGGCTTTCATCTATATTAGGAATCAAGCACAAATAATCGGAATTTAAATAAAATATGTAAGTTATGAAGAATTTTATATTAAGGATAATATATAAAATAGAGAGGATGGTAGCCTTATCATCCCAGGCACGGTATATTTCGTATTTAAAGAAAAAGCATTGTTCTATTGGAGATAACTTTCAAATCAGAGGTGATTTAAAGACAATAACCATCGACTTGACGAGACCGTCCTTGATAACCATAGGAAATAATGTGACAATCAATTCACATTTTTCATTAATGACTCATGATTTCGTAAGCGGTGTATTCCTGCACTTATACAATGATTTCATACCTTCTTCTGGTGAAGTGAGGATAGGAAACAATGTGAGATTCGGAATTAACTGTACTGTATTGAAAGGAGTCACGATAGGGGATAACTGTTTTATAGCAGCGGGAGCTGTAGTTACGAAAGATATACCTGCAAATTCTATAGTGGGGGGGGTGCCTGCGAAAGTAATATGCGGTTTGGATGATTACTATAAAAAACGTCAGACATTATGTATAGAAGAAGCATTCAAGTATGCTAGAAGCATAAAATCCAGATTCGGAAGAATGCCTGTTCCATCTGATTTCTGGGAGGAATTCCCGTTATTTGTAGATGCACACAATATCAATGACTATCCTGGAATCCCTGTCAAGCGCCAACTGATGAATGAAGAAATCTATTCTAAATGGTTAGAAAGCCATAAGGCTATGTTCCCTTCTTTTGAAGCATTTATAGCCGCGGCTTTAGAAACAAATGTTCTGTAAAATTTTATATATGTTTTTTAGTACTTTTGTATATTTACTTTTTGCCGGTTCTATGTTTCTTGCCGGGAAACAGGCCAGTGGAATAAACTATAATAACAGATTCTTTACTTCACCTATTATTGCTGCGATCTTTATATTCACTTTTATATCAGGATTACGATATGGTGTAGGCGTTGATTATTTCTCGTATTTAAAATACTTTCAGCAGTTGCAACTCAATGAAACTCCAAATTTTAAAATGGAGCCCTTATTTATGCAACTGTCAGATCTATGGGCTAAAGCTGGTTTTGGATATGTCTTCTTTTTCGGATTTTGGGCACTCATTCAGATATCATTGTTTTATTATGGATTAAAAAATAGAAATTATCTATATCCTTTTATCGGCTTGGTCCTTGTTTTAGGTCCCTATTATTTGTCCTGGATGAATGGTATTAGACAAATAGTAGTATGTTGCGCTTTCGTCATAATGGCCAATTATATAGTAGATAGAAGATTTTTAAAATATTTGATATTTGTATTAATTTGTTCTCTTATACATAAATCCGCAGTCCTTTTAATTATTTTTTATTTTATACCGATTAAAAATTTTTTCAGCAACCGCTATGTTTCAATTGTTATTCTGTTATTATGTGCTGTTTTGGGGCAATTAGCCGTGATAAGAGATTCTTTATCATTTGTTGAGCCAGTATTGGAATTTATAGGTTATGATGACTATGCCGAAGGTTTTTCTGATATAATGGATAGAGATACGACTAGAGCATATGGCCCCCGGAGACTCGTGCTATTGGCAACGAATCTTATGATTGTATGGTTTTCATCTGAAATGAAGACTGTCTATCAAGATAAATATTTTACCTTATCTTATAATATGTTCTTTTTGTATGTCTGCTTATCTGACCTTTTGTCAAATGTATCTATGCTGTTTATAAGACCGCTTATGTATTTATCTCCTTTTGCGTTGATTATGACGGCATATTTATTGACTTATTTAAAAAATAAATATGGTATATATAATTGTATTTTCTTAATTGCTCTAATATTATCTTGCTCATATTTGTTTCTTGATAACATTGCTAGTTTGAATGATCCTAATGAAAGATCCTTATATAAGTCTGTTTTATTTGAACCTGATTTATAAATACAATATTCATCATTTCCAATTCAAAAATGAAAAATATCGATGAAAATCCTTTTAATTGACAATTTCCATTATCGCAGAGGTGGTGCAGAAGTAGTCTATCTGAACACTGCTGACGTGCTCAAATCCCATGGACATAACGTCATATATTTCAGTCAGTCTTGGTCACAGAATATTGAATGCAAATATCAACGTTATTTCCCAGATGGGATTGATATAAGAACTGCGTCATTCAAAGATAAATTAAAAGCGATATGCAGCTATTTCTACAATAGAAAAGCATCACAAAAATTAGAAAAATTAATTCGTGATACACGGCCGGATATTGCTCATATTCACTTATTTTGGGGCGGGCTCTCTACATCTGTCTTGCCTGTTCTAAAAAAACACTCAATACCGGTTGTACATACAGTGCACGACTACCGTATGGTTTGTCCAGGATATACATTCAAAGATGGTAAAGGAAATATTTGCGAGAAATGCAATTATGGAAAATACCTTAATTGTATAAACAAGAGATGCGCCAAGGGCAATTTACTTATGAGCATTATAATGACTGTAGAGATGTACTTTCGAAACATTCTTTTTCATCCGACGAAATATATTTCCACATTCATATTTGTAAGTAATTTTTCAAAAGACCGGCACATATTACATGATCGTCATTTTCTGAAGTCAAGAAACGAAGTCGTATATAATTTCAGCAACGAAGATGTCCTATCCGCGGGAAAAAATATAATAGAACGCCGCGTTACAGAACAACAACCATATTATCTTTATTATGGAAGGTTATCATTTGAAAAAGGAATACAGACTTTGATAACAGCGTTTTCGCAGCATAAGGACTTGACTCTAAAAATCGTAGGTCAAGGTCCGTTGGAAAATAAACTGCGAACTTTATGTAGTAAACTTGATTTGGCAAATATAGAATTTCTGGGATTCAAAACTGGACAAGAACTATATAATATAGTTAAAAACGCTAAATTCGTATGTGTCCCGTCCGAATGTTATGAAAACAATCCGATGACAATAATTGAGGCATATACGTTAAGTACACCTGTGATCGGGGCTGCAATCGGAGGAATAACGGAGATTGTGCAGGATAAAATAACTGGATTTCTGTTTGAATCATCGAATATATCATCATTGTCAGAGTCAATTACCCGAGCAGAAAGTCTTTCTTTAGTAAAGTATCTTGAAATGAAAAAAAATGCCCGCATTTTTGCTGAAAAAAATTTTGGTAAAGAACAATACTACGACAAACTTGTAAAAATTTATGACACAACTTTGAAAAATTATAAAAGATGAAAATCGCTTTTATCGGGGGGCGCAATATCCATTTCTTGGGTGGAATAGAAAATTATATGTATAATTTGGCGACAGAACTTGTTAAATTGGGACATGAACCGGTCGTATATTGTGAAAGTGACAGTGATACGGAGGAAATCATTAATGGATTCCGAGTCATTTATCAAAAGTCTGTTGGAGGCCGTTTTTTGTGCAAGATAATCCTTTCTTTTAAAGCGACAGTCAAATCTATTGTGTACAAGGAAGGATTTGACGTATACCATTACAATGCATGGCCCCCATCATTGGCATCGTGGATTCCACGAATGTTCGGCAAGAAAACTATATTGCAAGGGCATGGACTGGAATGGAAAAGGACGAAATATAGTCCCGCGCAGCAAAGAATTATGAAATTCATGGAATGGTTTACGGCTCATACGAACACCAATCTGACAATGGTAAGTCAGGAACAGACAGATTATTTTCGTGAACATTACCACAAGAAATGCGAGATGATTCCGACAGCCGTCAATCTGCCTCCAGAGAATATAGACAGCAATATATTAGACAGATTTTCTTTACACCCTCAGGAATATTATCTCTATCTTGGCCGGCTTGTACAGGACAAGAATCCGGACTATCTGATAAAAGCCTTCATTAAAGCCGGGGTTTCTAACAAAAAACTAGTAATAGCAGGTAATAATGACATGCAGCCAGATTATGTAGAATATCTGCACCGTTTGGCAGGCGGACACAGCGAAATAATTTTTACAGGGGCAGTTTATGGTGCTGATAAGGAGAAACTTATGCAACACTGTTTCTCTTTCTGCATTCCTTCTACAATAGAAGGTTTGGCAATTACATTACTGGAAGCGATGAGTTATCGGAAAATCGTGATAGCGTCAGATATCCCTGCGAACCGTGAGGGGTTAGGCGAAAGCGGTATCTGGTGCAAATACGAAGATGTTGATGACTTGTCCGATAAAATATTATATGTCGAAAGTCATTATAATGATGTAAAATGGCAGGAAGAAGCGAATTATAAAAGAATTTGCGATTGTTTTCAATGGCCGCGAATCGCTGAACTGTATAACCGATTCTTATACCGCTTGAAATAAAACTTATGAAAAATATCTTATTTGTTGATAGAGGCCAATTTGGCGTTTTGGTTGATACGCTTAAATACTGCGAACATCTAAATAAAATATACAGTATAGATTACTTGTGTTTTGATGAGCATCGGCCTTATGTTCAAATTCCTAATGTTAAAATCTGCTATGTCAGTCGTTCCGGTAGTAAATTATTCAATGGGATAAGATTCATATTTAAAGTCTTGACTAAATGTATTTTTTATAATGGAATAATATTTATTGTATACTTCCCTGGCTGTAGTATAATTAAGTTATTATTATTTTGGAAAAAAATACATTTGGATATAAGAACTCTATCTGTATCTAAAGACAATAAGGTACGGCAACGAGAAAATAAATTGATAGATTTTGCTGTAAAATTCTTTGACTCAATATCTTGTGTTAGCATTGGGATAAAGGATAAGTTACAGATACCAGGTAATGTGCCATCTTATATTTTGCCACTTGGATCGGATGTAATTTCCTATACAAACAAAAATTTTGAAAACATACATTTATTATACGTAGGCACATTGACAAACAGGAATATATTGCAGACAATAATCGGTACAGTAAAATTCTTGGCTGATAACACCAATATTGTCTTGACTTACGATATAATAGGCGATGGCGATGAATATAAGATTATTGATGAATATATTAATGAAAATAGATTGTCGCAATTTATCCGCTTACATGGACGGCTTCCTCATTCTGAACTGAAACCATATTTCGATAAATGTAATATTGGCGTCTCTTATGTACCGGTAGTCGACTATTATGAATATCAGCCGCCGACTAAGACTTTTGAATATATATTATCTGGATTATTTTGCATCGCTACCAAGACTTTAGCTAATATTGAAATAATTTCATCTTCCAATGGAGTCTTGATAGAAGATACATCTGATGCCTTTTCCAAGGCTTTGGATTTTATACGTAATCAAAACAATAAGATAAATAGTGTGCATATCAGGAATTCAATTAAAGAGCACACGTGGGATAATATTATTAGAAAATATTTAATTCCTATTATTGATAAAAACTAAAAGTATGGTAAAACATAACAGTATTAAGCGGATTACTCATCGATTAATAGAGGAAATATCAGCATCTTTTGATATAGCCAAAGCAATTTCAATAAAAGCAGCATTTATAACTTTTATTGCAAAAATTGATATTCAAATTATGAATAGGAATGGGTTTAAAGAGCCGCCAAGAGTAATGCAAAGATTAATACAGAAACATGAAACTATGCTTAATTATTTAGATAAGAAGTATGGCGATTTCTGGACTCGATACAAATTTGAAGATAAACTTCCCGACACGAATAAACAATTGAGGAATAAGGTATGGGTATGTTGGTGGCAAGGGTTAGAAAATGCCCCGGAAATTGTTAAATGTTGTGTTGACTCAATCAAACGACACACATTGAATACTGAGATAATTATTATTACTGAAAAGAATTATCAAAATTATGTTAGTTTTCCTATCTGGATTGAAGAAAAAGCCAGTAAAGGTTTTTTCTCTAAAACACATTTTTCGGATTTGTTGAGAATGAATATTTTAGCAACTTATGGAGGTATTTGGATTGATTCAACGTTCTTTTGTACAGACCATTGTTTAGATAAGTATATAAAATTTCCGATATGGTCAATTAAACGACCTGATTATCTTCATGCATCAGTCGCTTCAGGATTTTTTGCCGGATATTCATTAGGATGTAGCTACGAGAACCGATGGGTTTTTAAAGTAATAAGAGACTTCCTGTTTTATTATTGGAAATATACCGATAAGCTGATAGATTATTTATTAGTTGATTATGCGATTGTTTTGTCTCAACGTCATAATAAAGTGATTAATGACTTATTCAAAGAAATTTTGCCGAATAATTCAAATTGTGATGAGTTGTGTAAAATTTTAGGTAAAGAGTATGATGAACATCTGTGGAAGAACATACAGAAAGATACAAATCTCTATAAGCTTACTTGGAAAGTGGATTTTCCTAAAACAGTTAATGGAAAAGAAACGTTTTATGGGAAATTGATCAATAACACCTTAGTCTAACTTCTATTCAATATCTTAGAAAAGAATTGCATTATTTATTGGTATTTCAAACGATTGCCTAGTGTAAAAAAGACTTAGTACATTGGAAAAACTTTTTTTGAAGTGATTATGGTAGTCAGTGACATATTAAAGATGTAATAAAGAGGCAAAGTCAAAGACTATTCCCCCCCCCACCCAAAAAATAATAGATTAATAGAAAATTTAGACCAAGCCAATGGAAAATACAGAAGAAATTAAAGAATGTTTGATGTATTGGATTAATTCTCGAACATTGATTCTTGAAATAAATATCAGATGTTAAGTATGGATCTCAAGAGTCTGATAGAAAGCCTTATCTTCGATATGACGAATGACGCACCGATTCAGAAAATAGTTTTATTTTAAAATGAATCGATTATGACATTTTGATTTTGATTACTTCCAACTGTCTGAGTGTCCCTATTATGAAAATCACGGCAATGACTATTGCGAGGCCAAATTTCATTATTAAAATATAAAAACTCCGTTTTGAAACCTTGTCCATATATTTTTCATGTCGGTCTGCCGTTAAATCATCATTTAGCCTAAAGTACTCTTTACGATAACTGCAAGAGTCTGTGAAATAATGGATCAAGTCCAGTAACAAGTAGATGAAGCTTGATGCCAAGGCAATTTCCAGCAAAATACAAGGTTCATGAAACTCATTGTCAGCATAAATGAGAATCCAACAAGTACCTATTATGCCATAAATAATTGTTCTAGACAAAGAGGATGCTTTGCTTGATTGGCTATAATGATAATTCTGGCACTCTTCCAGAAGCTTTTTCTTTTCAACCTTGTCCATTACTGTTTATTTCTTTCGTGTTCCGGACGGTCCGGCAGAGTTGCAACTACGCACCTTGTTGCTTTGATAACTGGTCTTGGATTCATTTAATCTGGTCCCGGACTGTTCTTTCTTTGAAGGTTGCTGCTTAGGCTTAGTGATATTGGAGTCAGACATAATATTATTGTTTTCGCAAAGATAGTCAAATGATTTTGTCAATGTATTAATAAATCGTGAATGTGAAAAATGATTTTTTGTTTTTCTATGAAAAACTGGCTTGAAAATCATTGCGTCAGTATTATGGCAGTGTTATGCGCTGTCATCTTCTGGGTGCCGCTTAACAGAGCGGTACTGGCGTGTCTTGTGCCGACGGTTTCTCTGATACCCGATGGAAGTTGGGCGGTTCAGATTGCGATGATGCTGGCAGTGGCTTTGCCATATGCGCTTGAAAGAAAAAGAATGACGGAAGAAACATCTGTGATGCCGATGCGAAGGTGGCTTCTATCCTCATTGATTCTGCTGCATGCTGCCGGGAGACTGTCGGGGTATTACGTTTTTTACGGCATCTATAACAGTCCGCTCTGTTATACGGATGTATGCTGTATCGAAATTGTCCTGATAGAAACGATATCGTTTATTTACAACAGGATAAGAAAGAAAAAAAGGAAACTCGTTCTTTCTGAATGGCCTTATTTCCCTTTTTATCCGGAACAGCCGTCCCACGGCAATTATCCTCTATCTTTCTGAACATCCATCGGCTTCACGGCGAGAGATTAGTGAAAACATCGATGATATTACTGAAGATGGTGTCAAATATAATCTGCAAAAGTTACAGCAGATCGGTAGAATCAGACGCGTTGGTCCCGACAAAGGAGGATATTGGGAGATTCTGGAATCGTAAATTTGCAAACAATGATTTTTTTGTATCTTTATCATTATAGAGCATTTTTAAGTTAAAAAGCCGTCCGACAGTGCATATTCCTGTCAAGGACAAGGAGATTATGAAGTTCGTTTTGATGGTTGAAGCATTATAAGAAATTTCAATAAGCCGTAAAATGCGGAATGATTTCTAAATTTTTCGTAAGTTTGTCGGCGAATCGGAAAAACACAAGAAATATGAGCAGAATTACTGAAAAGATAAGATATGTGGGTGTGAATGACCTGAAGAAGGTTATTTTCGAAGGGATGTGGCCGCTGCCGTTCGGCGTCAGCTACAATTCCTATATGGTAGTGGACGAAAAGATAGCGCTGATAGATACCGTAGAAGCGGATTTTGCACATGAATTCATAGCGAATATACGGGAAGAAATCGGTGACAGGAAAGTGGACTATCTGATAGTCAATCATATGGAGCCGGACCATTCGTCCCTGATTTCTCTTGTGCGCGAGACGTGGCCTGAAATCCGCATCGTCGGAAACGCGAAGACCGTCCCGATGATAAAAGGCTATCACGGAGTGACGGAAAATATCCATGTCGTGAAGGAAGGGGAAAGCATCAGTCTCGGCCGGAGCACCCTGACATTCCACATGACCCCGATGGTGCATTGGCCGGAAACTATGATGACATATTTTGCCGAGGAGAAGACACTGTTTTCAGGGGATGCTTTCGGGACTTTCGGAGCCCTTGACGGAGGCGTGTCTGACTCGGAAGCCAGGTTGTACGGCTGTACGGATGTGTCAGGGAACACATTCCAGGCATTCCGTGATGAAATGCTGCGGTACTATTCGAATATCGTAGGCAAATACGGCCAGACGGTGCAGGCTGCGCTGAAAAAACTCTCCGGAGTGGAGATTTCCAGGATCTGCAGTACGCACGGTCCGGTATGGGAACAGTCTGTATCGGAAGTGGTTTCCCTGTATGACAGGCTCAGCAGATATGAAGGTGAGGACGGCGTATGCATAGTGTATGCGTCTATGTATGGGAATACCGCCAAGGCGGCCAAGGCCCTTGCCTCAGAACTTGAAAAGAGGGGAGTCCCGTATGCAATACACAACCTGTGCACGGAAAACGTGTCGTATGCTTACCGGGATCTGTTCAGATTCAATACATTGGCAGTCGGCTCTCCGACTTACAACAACGATATTTTCCCGCCTGCATACAATTTTATGTATGGGGTCTCCGCCAGGCTTGTCAAGAACAGGAGATTCGTAGCATTCGGATCGTTCACCTGGGCAGGTGCCAGTGTAAAGCTCTTGAATGAAATGGCGTCCAGGCTCGGTTTCGAACTTCTGTCAGACGGCCTGTCATTCCCGCAGGCATATTCGCCGGAGAAGTGTGATATGTCATCCGTCGCAGATCTTATAACTGCAAACTGTCGTTAAGGCGATTGCGACGGAAGACTAATCCACTTTATTTACGTGTACATCGAGCTGAGGGAACGGGAACTGGATTCCGTTTTCCGGAACCTTGACGTATATCTTCTCGTTCACGTCATAGAGCACGTCCCAGTAATCGCCGCTTTTTACCCAGGCTCTCATAACGAACTGTATACTGCTGTCCCTCAATGCATTGAGTGCAATCGTCGGGTTGGCAGGAGCTGTCGGGGCATAGACTATCCTTTTCTCGTCATCCAGGATTCCCTTCAGTATGGCTTTCATCTTTTCCGATGAAGCCCCATACTCGACATCGATAAGCCATTCCACACGGCGGTAGACATTCTGCGAGTAATTGTTGATGGTGCCGTTGGACAATGAGCCGTTCGGGATAATTATGATTCTGTTGTCTGTCGTGGTGAGCTTCGTGCTGACTATGGACACGTCAGTCACCGTCCCGCTGAAACCCTGGGCTTCGATGAAATCCCCAGCCTTGAAAGGCTTGAATACCAGGAGCATAATCCCGCCGGCGAAATTCTGTACCGTACCGCTCAGAGCCATACCTATAGCCATACCTCCTGCAGCCAGAAGAGCGGCTATCGAAGTAGTATTGACGCCTAATGCGCTGATAGTGAAAATAATCAGGAAAACAGTCAGAGTGATGCTGACCAGGCTTTCGACGAAGGACGCGATAGAATGCTCCGTGTTCCTTTTCTCGAAAATGTTGTGTACCAGCTTCTTGATTTTCCTGATAATCCAGGCTCCCACCAGATAGATGACTATGGCAGCCAGAACCTTCAGCCCGAATGAAACGGCCTTGTCTGCAAAATCAGACAGCAGCTGGTCGGCCGGAGTCGTGGCTATTTTCTCGACCAATTCTTCCGTAGCCTTCTGCAAATTCAAGGTATCGGCAGCAGCCTTGGCCGCCGATGTCTGTAAAAAGAATGATAACATGATGATTTAGAATAATTCTTTCACTTTCCCGATGATTTCTTCAGTCGGCAGGGCAGGGTCGAGCACAAGGTTCGGAACCGCCTGCACAGTCTGTTTGTGCGACTTTGCAAGTTTCTCTCCTCCGCCGGTGATGTTCAGCATGATGATTTCATCACGTCTTACGGCTCCTTCGTCGATGGCCTTTTTCAGGCTGCATACCGCTACGGCTGCGGCTGAATAGATATCCACTCCTTCCAGTTCCTCGAATTTTTCCTTCCAGAAGTCGAGCTCAGTATTTGACACCTTATATATGTCCCCGCCAGCATCCTTGAGCGCATCGTATACTCCTCCGGCGAGTGAGTACGGCGGCTTCCTGTTCGAAAGTACCTTGGCCTTGATGACGGAAGCCTGTTCGCGTGCATCATCCGGCGACAATGGCAGAAGTTCTCTGGAACCGGCCTTCCAGGAATCGTACATAATCGTGAACGGATCGTTCTGTGACGGATAAAGTCTCATCTTGTGCGACCCGAAACGACCGTCCGCAATCAGCCTGAGATTGTTTTCCCATACCGCGATGGTTCCTGTGCCGCTTCCTATGGCCTGGAAATACGCATCCGGAATCCTGCCTATGACCTCTACCGCCGAGAGCAGGGTAGTGCCCATACCGTCGCGGCGTGCGATATTCTTCGCACCGCCTTCAGCCAGGAATTTCGGCGATGTGCAGACAGCGTCACCCAGTGCGATGGCATCGTAGTAGTCCGCACCTTTCGGCGCTGCGATGATTTTCACGCAATCTTCAAGAGGCTTGTCGAACCAAAGAGCATTTATATTGCCTTCAGGGATGCTCAGAAGCAGTCTTATGCCGTTGTCCGAGCAAACCTTGGCGAAAGCTCTGGCAGTATTTCCTGCCGATGCCACGACCAGGATCCGGTCTTCGTCCTCCGCAAGTCTGGCGCACACCGAGTATGCTGCGGTCTCCTTGAAGGAACAGGTCTGCATATAAGCGCCGATTTCAGGGAAATAGCCGGAAAATGTGATATAAAGATTGTCGAGCCCCAGATATTCCGCCAGGCCTTTGCTCTTGTATGTAACCGGAGCGTGGGAATGGTTCAGAGTCCGTTTGATCGGCAGCCAATTGGCGAATTTGTAAAATCCGTCGAGATCGTTCCTGATTTCGAAATTCTTATGGGCGTATACGGCCCTGACAAGCGATGGCGTACCGCCTTGCGGATCCGTGAGTGTCCAGCCGGCATCTTCGAAAATCCGTCCGTCCGCACAGTTCATCAGAGAGTAGTCAGTAGGTTTAAAGGTCATAGTATGTCAATTTTTACGTTTTTTATTCTTCACGACAGAGGTCCCGGCTTCAGGAGTATTTCTGTCCAATACCTGCGCAATGTCTTCTACCGGCCTGTCCGCATACATTCCGAATGTGTTCATGCAGAGAGGGCAGGCGGTGACTATCCGGTCAGGTGATGCTGCGGTGAGGTTGTTCAGGGCGTTTTCGGTCATAGCCTTTCTCTTTTCGAAATTCAGTGTCAGGCTTCCCAGACTTCCGCCGCAGCAGATGCTTTCCTGCCTGTTTTTGGCGGCTTCCACCAGTTCTCCCGCAGCGGCGAGAACCTTCCTCGGTTCGTCATAGACTCCGCAGCCTCTGCCGAGCTCGCAAGGATCGTGGAAAACATATTTTGACGCATCCTTTCCGACCTGCAGCCGTCCTGAACTTATCAGTTCCCAGAAATATTCGGTATGGTGCACGATGCGGACACCGGGCAGGACATACTTCTCTCGGAAAATCTTGTAGCAGATAGGGCAGGAGAGCAGGAGGACGTTCGCTCCGGAGTTCTGTATGATTTCAGTGTTTTTCCGTATCAGTTCTTCGGCCGCAT
>CALUSD010000180.1 GCA_944323295.1 uncultured Bacteroidales bacterium
TGGTCACTCTCGTTTTATTGTTCCGGTATAAGCCGGAACAATTTGATTTTTCCGATTAGAGCTTCGGACCTGCCGCTACGAGCGACTTGCCGAGGTCGTTGCCGGTGAACTTGTCGAAGTTCTTGATGAAACGGCCTGCGAGGTCTTTTGCTTTCTCGTCCCACTGGCTTGCATCAGCGTAAGTATCACGCGGATCGAGGATGGCAGGATCTACGCCAGGAAGCTCGGTAGGCACTTCGAAGTCGAAGTAAGGGATCTTCTTGGTAGGAGCCTTCTCGATAGAGCCGTCGAGGATGGCGTCGATGATACCGCGGGTATCACGGATGGAGATACGCTTGCCGGTACCGTTCCAGCCTGTGTTCACCAAATATGCCTTTGCACCTACTGCATTCATTCTCTTCACGAGTTCCTCACCGTATTTGGTTGGGTGGAGAGAAAGGAATGCTGCGCCGAAGCAGGCGGAGAAAGTCGGGGTAGGCTCGGTGATTCCGCGCTCCGTACCTGCGAGTTTTGCGGTAAATCCTGAAAGGAAGTAGTACTGAGTCTGTTCAGGAGTCAGGATGGAAACCGGAGGAAGCACTCCGAATGCATCTGCCGAAAGGAAGATGACCTGTTTTGCGTGAGGGCCTTTCGATACCGGCTTCACGATGTTCTCGATATGGTCGATAGGGTAGGATACGCGGGTGTTCTCTGTCACGCTCTTGTCGGCGAAGTCGATCTTGCCGTTTGCGTCTACGGTCACATTCTCGAGAAGTGCGTCTCTCTTGATGGCATTGTAGATATCAGGCTCGCTTTCCTTGTCGAGGTTGATGACTTTTGCATAGCAGCCGCCTTCGTAGTTGAATACTCCGTTGTCATCCCAGCCGTGCTCGTCGTCGCCGATGAGAAGTCTCTTAGGATCGGTGGAAAGGGTAGTCTTGCCTGTTCCGGAAAGTCCGAAGAAGATGGCTGTGCTCTTGCCTTCCTTGTCCGTGTTTGCGGAGCAATGCATGGATGCGATGCCGCGGAGCGGGTTGAGGTAGTTCATGATGGAGAAGATACCTTTCTTCATCTCTCCGCCGTACCATGTGTTCAGGATGACCTGCTCGTTGGTCTTGAGGTTGAAGACGGTAGCTGTCTCTGAGTTCAGACCGAGCTCCTTGTGGTTCTCTACCTTTGCCTTTGCAGCGTTGAACGATACGAAATCAGGCTCGCCGTAGTTCTCGAGTTCTTCTGCAGTAGGGCGGATGAACATGTTCTTTACGAAGTGGGCCTGCCATGCGACTTCCATGATGAAACGTACTTTCAGACGGGTAGCAGGGTTTGCACCGCAGAATGTATCCATCACGAAAAGCCTCTTGCCGGAAAGCTGTTTTACAGCCTTTGCCTTGAGGTCTGCCCATGCCTCTTCGGAGCAAGGTTTGTTGTCATTCTTATATGCATCCGAAGTCCACCATACCGTGTCCTTGCTGGCATCGTTGTAAACGAAGAACTTATCTTTAGGAGAACGTCCGGTGTAGATACCTGTCATCACGTTGACAGCACCGAGCTCTGTTACCTGACCTTTCTCGTAACCCTCGAGTCCTTCCTTGGTCTCTTCCTCGAAAAGAACTTCGTAGGACGGGTTGTGGAGAATTTCTTTCACATCTGTGATACCGTACTTGGTCAAATCAATTTTACTCATAATATAAAGTATTTAAAGTTTGCGTCAGTTTGACGAATTCGGAAGTTTTTACAACTTCCCGATATTTATCCAAATCCTTTCGGTATATCCGTGCAAAAATATAATATTTTTATGACCGGACAAATTTTCGGACTAATATTTTCTTGAAAACAGTTTTGCTGTTTTTCGAAACAGTTTCTAAATTTGTCATCTCAGGATGAAAAACCGGTCGGGAACAGGTCCCTGTTTCGAAAAACCGGGCCGTCATCCTGCACAAAATGTGCCAATTCACAGACTGATGGAACAGGAGTCGGGAAACAGCGGAGGACCATGTATGAAACCGGTAGAGGTGCTTGAAAAATATTGGGGCTATACGTCGTTCCGCAGCATGCAGGAGGAAATCGTGGATGCCGCGCTGTCGGGAAAGGACGTCCTGGCCATATTGCCGACGGGCGGCGGCAAGTCGGTCTGTTTCCAGGTCCCGGCATTGATGAAGCCAGGCATAGCCATAGTCGTGACACCTCTCATCGCTTTGATGAAAGATCAGGTCCAGAATCTCAATGACAGAGGAATAAAGGCGCTTGCCGTCTATATGGGGATGACAAGGAAAGAGATAGAGCTGTCGCTCAATAATGCCGTCTACGGTGATTTCAAGTTTCTCTATCTGTCTCCCGAGCGGCTTTCCACATCCATGTTCCGAGACTATCTCAGAGAGATGGAAGTCAGCTATATAGTCGTGGATGAAGCTCATTGCATATCGCAATGGGGCTATGACTTCCGTCCCGATTATCTGAAAATTGCCGGAATCAGGAAAATCTGCGAGGCTCCTGTAATTGCCCTGACCGCCACGGCTACTCCTGCAGTAGCCGACGATATCATGGAAAAATTGGAATTCGGCGAAAAGCTCCTGTTGAAATCGGGCTTTGAACGCCCCAATCTTTCCTACATTGTCCGGAACCGGGAGGACAAGTTGGGCCAGATTATCAATATCTGCCGTTCGGTCCCGGGAACAGGCATCGTCTATGTCCGGAACAGGAAAAAATGCGAGGAGCTTGCATCGTCGCTTAAAGCAGCCGGAATTTCCGCTTCGTTCTATCATGCGGGACTGTCCCATTCCGTCAGGACTTCCCGGCAGGAAGACTGGAAGTCCGGCGATATCCGGGTAATGGTGTGCACCAATGCTTTCGGTATGGGCATCGACAAGCCGGACGTGCGTTTCGTAGTGCATTACGATTTGCCTGACTGTCCCGAGGCTTATTTTCAGGAAGCCGGACGTGCGGGACGCGACGGCAAGCGTTCGTATGCTGTTCTGCTGTGGAACAATCTCGATTTGCGCAAGCTGAAACAGATCGAGAATGCATCTTTCCCGGATTTGGACTATATTGAGGATATCTACCACAAGGTCCACATCTTTTTCGGCATTCCCTACGATACCGGAGAGGGCCGTGAACTGAAGTTCGATCTTCTCGAATTCTGCCGTAAGTTCAAACTGAACTCTTCTTCGGCCTACAATGCCATAAAATATATCGAGCGTGAAGGGCATTGGGTGTTTTTGGAGGACTCCGACATACAAACGAGAGTAAAAATCATCCCGTCCAGAGTAGAACTCTATGATATCGAGATTCCCGATTATAAAATGCAGCTGCTTCTCGAAGTCCTGATGCGGACCTATACCGGGCTGTTTTCATGGCCTGTGCGGATAGATGAGGATTATATCGCATCCAAAACCGGTGTGGAGGTGCCGGAATTGCGCCGGCTCCTTTACCGTCTTTCTCTCGAACATATCATAAGGTATATTCCTTCCGACCATTCTTCCGTACTTTATTTGAAAGAAAACAGGCTCCATCCTAAAAATGTCCGTCTTTCTCCTGAACGTTTGGAACGTCTCAAATCATCCTGGGAAGCCCGCACCAAAGCCATGACGGAATATGTGACCGAAGAAGATACCTGCCGCAGCCGTTTCCTTTTGAAATATTTCGGACAGAACGAAAGTGAAGATTGCGGCACCTGCGATGTCTGCCGCAGAAAGTCTGCCGACAGAAAATTGTCCGACGATACTGAGGCTGCCCTTGTTTCTTTTATAAATGACAAAAAAGGCGAATATACTCTTCAAGATATAAATTTGGTCTTTGCTGCTCCGGGGGCGGAGTATTCGCCGGATTTTTTGGGGATTTTGAGGAGGCTTATAGATGACGGGACCGTTCCTCCCTACCGTTATGTGTGATAACGGGGACACTGCGGCGTTGCCGGTGGGATTCGGGCTCGGTCATTTACGGAAGTAAACTTCCTCGGCCTCACCCTTGTCGCCTTGCATTGCCCCCGTTCTGACACATAACGCGTTGTCGCGGGAGGATAACGGGGACACTGCGGCGTTGCCGGCGGGATTCGGACGATGTCATCTCGAGCGGAGCGCAGCGAAGTCGAGAGATCTGCTATCCCGTCATGCTGCAGTCTGTCCTGTCCATATGTTATCGCATCAATATCGGCCGGTGGAGGGAGCGGCGGTAGAGCCGTTCCGCCTCGCGCAGTTCCGACAGATCGGAGGCCGACATGGTCGATTCGCAGAAACGCTCCCAGATGTAGTCGACCGTCTGCTGCGACGGATGGAGCATGTCCTCCGCATAAAAACGGTAGTCGCGCAGCTCGTCCATCACGATTTCGTATGCAGGGAAATAGCTGCAGAAGCTATTCTCTCTGCATACATCATCCGCCGCCAAAAGCAGCGTAGCCTTGCTCAGCTGGTTTTCATGGGCTCCGTCCCGCATGTGCCTTATCGGGCTGACAGTGAAAATTATCTGCCTGCTTCCGTCTCCGGCGATTTCTTTCAGCATCCGCGCCGTCCGTGCCATGCTCAGTTTTACCCTTTCGAATTCACGTGCATCGCGTTTCAGACAGTTCGAGACTATCCTGTCGTCTTCGATATGCCTGTAGCACCATACCGTGCCCAATGTGACTATCATCTTGTCGCAGTTTCTGAAAAACCCGCATGCTTGCGAAAGTGCGGCGTTGGCATTTTCTAAAAACTCCTCCTCGGTTTTTCTCGCGAATGAAGTGTGGTGGCTGAACGAACAGACCATTCCGGCCCCGCTTCCCATCATCCTGCATTCGTCCTTTGTGAACGGCTGTCCGGAAATCATCCTGCGTATTGTATCGGCTATCGATGCAGGATTATACAAGGTCCCGAAAGGATTTACGCATACGTCCATCCCGGCCTCCTGCATTTTCAGTCCTACATTGTCTGCGAAGCAGCTTCCCAATACCATTATTTTGTCCCGTATGCCTATTCGGACTTTACCTGTTTCGATATCTACGGGTGTCTGCAGTTTCATCATATTCCGAGTCTGTTAATTCACGGCCGGCAGCAAAAATAGCCAAAATAGCCGTCGGTCGCAAAAGAATTTTGTCAAGTGCCGTCGAAGTATTAAATTTGGCGTCCTATGCTGAAAAAGACCATAATATCGCTGCTTGTCGCAATATTGCCGTTGCCCTTCGGGGCAATGGCACAGTCCTCCGGCTATCCTGACCCTCACCATACGCGCAAACCCCGCGTGGAGGGAAAAGCAAAGGCCGGAGAGAGAGTCCGCTTCGTCTATGACGTCGATTTCGACTTCCGGTTCGACAACCGCGAATACGACAGGAGTTCATATTCTCCGTCGATGACGGTTTTCGGAGCGCGGCTGACTCCTTCCATAGGCCTCGGTATCGGAAATGATTCACGTCTGCGGCATTCCGGCACGGAGCGGAAGGATATCGGCAAGCATACGCTGATGCTCGGCATCGATATCATGAAAAATTTCGGAGCTTCCCCGATATCTCCGGAAACGGCGGCAGTGACGGATGCGGGAACGGTTGTGCCGGAAACCTCGCCGTCGCTGTCCAACATAGACCTGCTGCGGGAAATCATCTTCTATTACAGATGGGAAAAATCGTTCCGCAGGACCGACATGACTCTGACGGCCGGCATATTTCCCCGCAGCGGGATGAAAGGAAAATATTCTACGGCTTTCTTTTCCGATTCCCTGAAATTCTATGACAACAATATTGAAGGTCTGCTCCTCGAGTTTCATCGTCCGAATGCTTCGTACGAGGTCGGATGCGACTGGATGGGGCAGTATGGAAAGGCCCGCCGCGAGCGTTTCATGATTTTCAGCAGTGGCGAGGCTTCGGTCACGGATGTGGTGAGAATCGGATATTCCGCTACTCTCTATCATTTCGCCGGATGTGAAAATGTCCATGGAGTGGTGGACAATATCCTTGTGAATCCGTACGCAGGTGTGGATTTCTCCCGTATGACCGGTTTGCAGGCTTTCAGGGCCGATGTCGGCTGGCTGCAGTCTTGCCAGAACGACAGACGGAACGTAGGAAAATATGTATTCCCTCATGGAGCGGAATTTATCGTGGGTCTGCGAAACTGGAATGTCGGTGTTGAAAACCGTCTTTTTTACGGGACAGATATGATGCCGTACTATGACTGCACGGATGCTGCCGGCGTCAAATACGGAAATTCGCTTTATTTCGGAGATACTTTTTTCCGTGTTACCGAAAACCGGCGCGGGCTCGGAATCTATGACCGTCTCGAAATTTATTATGAGCCGGGAATCGCATCTTTCCTGACATTGCGTATCGGTGCGGTTTTGCATTTCAACGAAGGTTTTTCAGGATGGCAGCAGACAGTCTCGCTTCGTTTTGACTTGTCAGCACTCAGACGCGGTTAATCAAAAATCAAAATTAAAAATCATAGTTTTCAGCCAAAGGGTTTTTCCCATATTTTGCCTATCTTTGCAAGGTTTGACTGAAAAGTTTATTGGAGACTGAAAAAAAGTTTATCGGAAATGACAGAAGACAACAAAGATATCAGGATGCCTCTGACGTACAATACTCAGAAGCGCCGTCTCCAGCTGCCGGAGTATGGCAGAAACGTACAGAAGATGATCGAGTACGTAAAGTCTATTCCGGACAGGGAAGAGCGGAACAGACAGGCCAGAGCCGTGATCGGGGTCATGGAGACTGTCAACCCTCAGGTGCATCTGCAGGAGGACTACGAGCATAAGCTGTGGGACCACATGTATATCATAGCCGGTTTCGATTTGGATGTGGATTCACCGTATCCTGCGCCGAAACAGGAGGAGCTCGATACTCTGCCTGCGGAAATCCCTTACAGACGCGGTCCTGTGAAAATGGCGCATTACGGACGGAATATCGAAAGCATGATAGATCTCATCGCTGAAAAAGAGGACGGAGATGTGAAGAACGCCATGATCAGGGCTATTGCCGTGTATATGAGACAGCAGTATCTCATCTGGAACAAGGACAGCGTTTCGGACGAGACGATTTTCGACGACATCGTGAAGCTCTCGGGAGGCCGTATCCGGATACCAGAGGGCATGCATCTGTCCAAAATCTCGTCCGATCAGGTGTTCAGCCGTCCAGGCCTGAATCCTCAGAAATCGCGGAACATGATGAGGATGAAGAACAACAGGATGAAGAACAGCAGAAAATAACAGCGCAGCAGTATATCGGAGATGCAGAAACGAAAGACAGAGCCCAAGCCGGCGAAGAAGAAGTCCGGAAAAAATTTCCTGTCATATTTTTCAGAGATGGACGAAAGTACCAAACGTATCCTGAAAAAGGTGGCGGGATTAGTCGCAGGCGCATTTGCCGTATTCACTTTCCTTGCTCTCTTTTCATATCTTTTTACATGGAAGGCGGACAGCAGCCTCCTTTCTGACCCGGACATGTATAAAAAGACTGCCGACGTAGGCAATATGGCCGGGAAGTTGGGATACAAGTGGGCTTTATTCCTGTGTTCAGGCTGTTTCGGATTAGGCAGTTTTGCCATCGTCTACATGTTCGGAGCCATTTCGTTCCGGATGATTTTCGACATTCAGGGACGCAGCTGGTTGAGAACTGCAGCGGTTTCCGTGGCGGGAGCCTTTGTATTTTCTCTTGTTTTGGCTTTTTTTTCAGGCGTTTTCGACTGCAGGACCGCTTTCGGGGGCGGTCTTGGCGGAGATTGCGGAGAAGTCGTCGTATCCGGACTGATAAATCTGACAGGAAGTATCGTTACTTTTATTATACTGCTGATTTTCTTGGTGTTATGGCTCCTTTGCGTGAGCGGAAAATTTTCAGCATGGCTTTCGAAGCCGAGAGAAATCCGTCCATCGCAGGATGCCGTGACCGGCAATGAAAGTATCGTAGTCCCGGAAACGGAAGAAGGTGCCGTGACCGGCAATGATGACCCGATAGCGGCCGAAGATGAGACGGATGCCGTATCCGGCAATGATTCTGAAGATGTCATCGATGATTTTGCCGACGACGCTGCCGGGGATATTCCAGAGGATGATTCCGGAAATAGACCGGACAACGGTTCCGATGACGAAGATGCCGGTACAGTTCCGCAGGAAACCCCGCTCGAGGTCGTCAAGGGAGACGAATATTCATCGAAAGTGGTCAAGGATCTCCCGAGGATAGACGTCAGGGACGAATTAGAGAAATTCGAATTCCCGTCGCTCGATCTGCTCGACGATTATGCCTCGGGACGACATGAGGTGGCTTCGGAGGAGCTGGAAAGAAACAACAACAAGATACGGGCTACCCTGCTCAGCTACAAGATTCAGGTGGAGCGTGTCACTGCCTGCGTCGGACCTACCGTGACACTTTACAAGGTGGTCCCTGCTCCGGGAGTGAAGATATCCTCCATAAAAAGTCTTGAACAGGATATTGCCATGTCTTTGACGACCAAGGGAGTGCGTGTGGTGCCCCTTCCTGATTCCGTCGGTATCGAGGTGGCCAATGACAGGGCTTCCATCGTACCTTTGAAGTCTATGCTGAATGACGATGCCTTCAGACTGAGCAAGGCAGAGCTTCCGGTAGCTATCGGCTATACCATCACACAGAAAATCAAGGTCTTCGATTTGACCGATACTCCGCACCTTTTGGTAGCGGGAGCGACAAAACAGGGCAAGTCCGTGGGATTGAATGTCATAGTTTCTTCGCTTCTGTATGCCAAGCATCCGTCCGAGCTGAAATTCGTATTCATTGACCCGAAGATGGTCGAGTTCACACCTTATGCAAGGTTGTTGAAACACTATCTTGCTGTCCTCCCTGATGCTGCCGACGAAAAGGAAGAAGCCGACAGGGCCATAGTCAAGAATCCTGAACAGGCGGAACAGGTCCTCCGGTCTCTGTGCATAGAGATGGACAACAGATACCTTCTCTTCAGCAAGGCTGTGGTGAACGACGTGAAACTGTACAATGAAAAATATCGCGACCGTCACCTGCTCCCTACCGAGGGGCACCGTTACATGCCATACATAGTCGTAGTCATAGACGAGTATGCCGACCTTATCATGACCGGAGGAATGGGTGGAAATTCCAAGAACGTGGCCAAAAGCATAATGACTTCCATAATCCGTCTGGCGCAGAAAGGAAGGGCGGCCGGCATCCACGTGATCATCGCTACCCAGAGACCATCCGTAGATGTGATTACCGGTCTTATCAAGGCAAATTTCCCTACGAGAATAGCGTTCAGAGTGGCCAACAGGGTGGATTCTTCCACAATCATCGATTCTCCAGGCGCCGACAGGCTGATAGGCAAGGGCGACATGCTGTATTATACTGGTATCGAATGCGAACGTATCCAGTGCGCACTTATCAGCATGAAGGAAATCAATGCAGTGACCAAGTTCATAGGCGACCAGACCGGCTACAAGAAGTGTTATAATGTTCCGTACTACCTGCCTCCTGTCAATTCCGCTGAAGAAGGTGCGGGAGGCGGAATGATAGACATGCAGAATCTCGATGACATGTTCGAGGAAGCAGCCAGGTTGGTTGTTACCACTCAGAAAGGCTCGACGTCCGATCTGCAGCGTCGGTTGGGTGTGGGATATGCCAGGGCAGGCAAAATCATGGATCAGCTCGAAGCTGCCGGTATCGTGGGCCCTCAGGAAGGTTCGAAGCCCCGGCAGGTATTGGTGGCCGACTATGCCGAATTAGAGCCTATCCTCAAAGCCTTCATGGGCTGACCCCTGCCTTTGTCATCTCGAGCGCAGTCGAGAGATCTGTATATCAGTAATGCGAGATCCATATAGCCGTAACAGTTAAAATGAACAATAAACATATGCCTTCATATCATATTTCTACCGTTTTCCTGTCCCTTTTCCTGTGGAGCGGCGCACCTGTTGCACTGCTTTCCGCCGATTTCGAAGCGGCTTTCTCCCGGAGCATGACAGAGGATCCGATATTGGATAAATTCATCACGTCCCTTTCGTCGCATGCAGCAGAGTTCGGCTATGAATATGTCATCGATGACGGCCGTACGAAAGTGACCGGGAGCGGGACTGTCGAGATGCAGGGAGATTCATATATCATGAACGGAAATGGGATAGAAGTATATTGCGATGGTGAAGTCCGCTGGACAGTGGACAGAACGAGCAGGGAAGTCGTATTGGAAAGCTGCGATGCGGACAATCCTGACTATACGGCCAATCCGGCCGCCCTTCTCCGGCATTTCGATGACGTGTTTTCAGTCCAATCTTCTGCTGTGACTTCTTCGGACGACATATCCTTTATCCTTTTGCCTGTCGCCGACAGCGGGATGACGGAACTCGAAATCGTACTTGCCACGGACGGCAGCAGGCTCACGGCGGCATCTTTCAAAACAAAAGACGGAGCCGTGGTACATTTCACGATTCCGTCCTTTTCGTTTTCCCCGCTTTCCGATCCTGCGCGTTTCACATTCGACCTTTCCACCCTGTCATCCGATTATATCGTTACGGATTTAAGATAAGTAAATGACCGAGCCCGAATCCCGCCGATAACGCCGCAGTGTGCCCGGTTTCACGCACCGGAGGGTTACCAGCGTCCCGAAGCTCCGCCCCCTCCGAAATCTCCTCCTCCGAAATCACCGAAACCTCCTCCGTCTCCGAAGCTGCTTCCTCCTCTTCTTTCCGAATGTCCGCCTCCGCTGCTCAGGATATTTCCTATGATCAGGCCTTTGATGAAATCATCATCCATTATCCTCCGCCTTTTCCCTCCTCCATGGTTGTTTCCTCCGCCACGGTGCCTTGCCATCAGGACGATTATGAAGATGAAAAAAAGTATTCCGATCAGTCCGCCTGCTATATCCGATACGGAAACAGGCCTGTCCGACGGCTCTGAAATCTCTCCTGATGCCAATTTCATGAGCACTGTGCATCCTCTGTCTATGCCTGCATAATAATCTCCGTATCTGAATGCAGGAATCATTTCGTTTTCTATGATTCTTTTGGCATAGCTGTCGGGAATGGCACCTTCCAAACCATATCCGACGCTTATATTGACTTCTCCTCCCGATTCCGCTGTTTTCGGCTTGACGAGGATTACTATTCCATTGTCGAATTTCCCGGACCCGACACCCCACCTGATACCTATTTCAGTACCGTATTCGGCAGGGGAGAGTCCCTCCAAGTCAGTGACAGTGACGACGGCTATCTGGTTGGACGTAGAATCGTCAAAAGCCGACAATTTGTTTTCGAGTGCATTTCTCTGGGCATAGCTGAAAATTCCGGCGAAGTCGTTGACTAATCGCGGAGGATAAGGCTTGTCCGGAATGGCCGACAACGACAGCGGTATCCATACTGCCGTCACGACCGCAGCGATGAATCTCAGGGTACTGTGCATGGTATAAAAGATGCCTGTTGTTCAGTCCGGTTATTAAAACTCCACCTTTGGCGCGGCAGCTGCAGCGTCATCTGCTTCGAAATAGCCTTTCTGAGTGAATCCGAACATCGAAGCAAGAATATTCTTTGGGAATCTGCGTACCATGGTGTTGTATGCGCGTGCGGTTTCGTTGTATTTGCGTCTTTCCGTGGCAATCCTGTTCTCAGTTCCTGCAAGTTCCGCCTGGAGTTCCATGAAATTCTGGTTGGCTTTCAGGTCAGGATAGTTCTCCGATATCGCAAGAAGCCTTCCGAGTGCAGCTCCTATTTCTCCCTGGGCTTCCTGAAATGCCGCGATGCTTTCTTCCGTCAGGCTGTTGGGATCGACAGTGATCTGCGTCGCCTTGGATCTGGCAGCCGTCACGCTTTCCAATGTCCCCTGCTCGTGCTCCGCATATCCTTTGACAGTGGCCACGAGATTTGGAATCAGGTCGAGCCGTCTCTGATATACGTTTTCTACCTGGGACCAGGCCGACTTCACCTTTTCGTCTCCGGAAACGAGCCCGTTATATCCCGTTACAGCCCAGACGACGACTATTGCTGCTATGGCAGCTATGATTATAAGTGCTTTTTTCATTTTTAACTGTTTTTGTCGAGATATGGATGTTGAATTTAACTTTTGCGGATGCAAACGGATTCTCTACTCTGTCTGCCTGTTTCCCACTGCCTTGACACAGCGTATCGGCGCTCCGAATGATGTATCTGATGCAGTATTGATCTGCAGTTTGTTGTCTGATTTATGGATGTATCTGTAATACGGCTTGGCACCGCTGTCTTCCGTCGTACCTGCAGCCGTGTTGTCGGAAGTCGTATTCGCAGTCCAGAAAGCTGCAAACTCGTATGCGGAATCGAAAGACCCTGTCTTTATGTAGACGGGCTCCTGATCCGGTTTTGACGTATCATATACCGGATATGAGGAAATGGAAGCGAATCCGCACGGAATTACGGACAATCCGGACACACCGCTCAGCCCTGTGCGGAAGTCATCGAACTCCGGATTCATCCATCGTTCGTATTCCCACATGAAATTTTCCGCAGAATTGAATTTCGCGTCGACCATCATTTTCCCTGCTATGCCATCGAATACTGCATATCCGTCTGTATATCCGGCTTCATCATTGCCCGACAGGGCATCGGCCAAGTTCAGCCATGCTTCCGCATCCGGAATTTCCCATCCCTCAGGGCAGATGTCGTATTCAGGATTGCTGATTTCATTCCAGGTATAATACCTCCCGAAGATTTCCGACATTGCGTCGCAGTTCGCATAGGCTATTCCCAATGAGTCGCTTATCGTCCCTGCCGTTTTGAGATCTTTACCTTTGTATGCAAGATTCGACGTCATCCATTCGTATCCGTCAATGATTACGGTCCCGTATTCGTTCCCGTCCCTGTCGGCCACTCCTTTTCCTTCAGGATATTTCGTCGCGTCATACCCTAATTTCATGTCTATAAGGGATTCCTCGGGATCTACCACAGTGACGTACCTTGTCGAAGTCGTGGAATAATATCCTGATGCCGATGCCGTACAGCTTATGGTATAGGTGCCGATTTCATCCGGCAATGTAAGTGTCTTGTTTTCTTCGATGAACGAGGATGAGCCTTCCTCTTTCAGGACGATATCTTCCTCTAACCATGATGCACTGCAGGAATATCCTATTCCGTATCCTTCCGGATGGATCACCCCTTTCGGCTCTATAGTTACCGTAGCTTTTTTCCCGAGATACTCTTTCACTTCGAATCTCAGCGACCCGCTCAGCGACGGCAGCGTTTCAGTATCGTCATCGTCTTTTTTGCAGGAAACAATAGCTGCAGCCATCATTGC
Source organism: uncultured Bacteroidales bacterium (assembly GCA_944323295.1). Lineage (GTDB taxonomy): Bacteria > Bacteroidota > Bacteroidia > Bacteroidales > UBA932 > Cryptobacteroides. The sequence continues at coordinate 13,163 of CALUSD010000180.1, forward strand.
CGCTGCAAAAGCAGTCATTGCTATTTTTGAAATTTTCATCAGCCTGTAATCATTATTTGTTTATGCTGCGCCGGCCCTTCCGCATCAAGTGTGCCATTCGACGCAATATCCTGCAAATATAATGATTTGTCAGAATGAAACAAATTGTGTCCAGGATGCAGAAACTTCCGCAGCGTTTTCGATATTGTCCGGCAGGTTGACATAAAGATCGAGTCCCGTCCATGATTCTATTGAATCGACCGGAACAGCGAACTCGGTGAACTTATGGCCTTTAAGGTCGGAATGCGGAAGCCAGAAGCCTATTGCCTCTGCATCGACGGGAATACCTTCCGGGCTCCTGCTGACTTTCATGGCGGCTTTCCAATAATAGTTCGGGACAGGTACTTTCTTGCCATCGTTCTTGTTTGTGATGGTCTTGACTTCGATATTTTCCCCGCGCCGGTTGAATACGGCTCCCGTGATTATGTAAAGCGTATCGTTTTCAGGAATGGCCTCTCTGACAGCCTTTTCCAACTGCGCCCAGATTCCGCCGTTGAAGCCATTTTGAATCTGAGGGGTCATGTTTGTCGAAAAATATGTCTGAGACAGCATTTCTGGAACGCCATTGCGATCCGCATTCGGAATCTGATGTCCGCGAGCGTAAAAATTTCTTGCATAGTTGGGCGTCTGCACGCTTGCTCCATACCCTGACGCCACGCTCGTCTGTTCTGTTTCCGGAATCCCATCGTCATAGTCCCAGTTCTCGGATCTTCCGGTGGACAGGTGCGAGGCGCACAATGGATAAGCTACCCAATATGAACAGTATGTGTCCGGGTCGTAGCACAACGAATAATTCCGTTGCTCTTTCCCTTGCATCTCAGCCCGATGCGTCACATAATAGGCATCCGCGCATTCTATCCCTGAGGGCGCCGGCAATTCAAGCCATTCCGACTTGAAATTCCGCTCATCTTCCGCTGCCGTACGGTTTTGTGCTGACATAAGTCCGGTACAAGTCCAGTAAATGGCTGCAAGCAGACAGCCTGCCTGTAAAAATTTTTGTTTCATAATATTACATTCTCCGTTTTCTATGCCGCCTCAGGGCAGAATACGTTATGAAAATCGTTGATCTCGTACAGCCGTTCATGCAAAGTTAACGCTTTGCATGACTTTTTATGCAAATGCAGCGAAAAATCCATAAATTCGCAACGAAAACCGTGAAACAGTTTTGGAAAATTCGGACTATGAGGATGAAAACTTTACCCTTGATGCTCGGTGCGGCTTGCCTGTTGGCCGCTGCATGTACGCCGCAAGACAGATTTATCGTCATTACGGGCTATGCCCAGGGCGGAACGTACTCCGTGAAAATGGACATGAACGGTACGGACGGGAGGATAAGGATGCGCCCCGAGCAGATAAAAGAGGGGATAGATTCAGTCCTGGAAGAAATAAACAATTCCGTTTCGGGCTATAACAAAGGGTCCATACTGAGCCGCTTCAATTCAGGGGAAAGTGTCCTGCCGGACAATATCTTCAAGGACCTGTACGAGATTTCGCATAAATACTATGATGAGACAGGCGGGTGCTTCGACGTATCTTCGGCTCCGCTGTTCGATATCTGGGGTTTCGGTTTTACGTCCGACACCCTGCCGTCCCGGGAAAAGATTCTGTCAGTTTTGGAGACGGTCGGAATGGACAGGCTTGCCGATACTTTGGTGCTCGACGGAAAAGGGCATACTTCTCCGGAACTGATATTATTGCCCGAAGCCGCTTCGGGCAATAAAAACGGCGGTTCTTCGGACAGCGAATCTGTGAACAGACTTCCCCAGCTGAATTTCAATGCGATAGCCCAGGGATATTCATGCGATTTGGTGGCGGAATATCTTCATTCCATCGGTGTGGACAGGATGCTTGTGGATGTGGGCGGCGAAATATACTGCGAAGGCCTGAATCCTTCGGAGCAGCCGTGGGGAATAGGTCTCGACAGGCCCGTGGATGGCAACAATACCCCGGGACAGGATCTTCAGGGAGTTTTCCGTGCAGGGCCGGAGCCTTGCGGAGTGGTCACGTCAGGGAATTACCGGAAATATTATGTCAAGGACGGGAAAAAATACGCCCATACGGTCGATCCTCGGACGGGATATCCGGTGACGCATTCGTTGTTGAGCGCTACAGTCATCGCTGCCGATGCTACGGAAGCAGATGCTCTCGCCACATACTGCATGGTCATCGGTTTCGAGGAATCCAAGGCATTCATCCAGTCCCGCAACGACCTCGAAGCCTGCTTGGTTTACGAAGAAAACGGCGTCCTCAAGACCTGGACTTCCCCCGGCCTCATCCTCGAATCCCTATAATGACCGATGGAGTTTACTTCCGTAAATGACCGAAAGTCATATCCCGCCGGCAACGCCGCAGTGGCCGTCCCTTATTCCAACCGACCGGTTTGTCAGAACGTGGCCAATGCAAGGCGCCAAGGGTATGACCGAAGGAGTTTACTTCCGTAAATGACTGAGAGTCACATCCCGCCGGCAACGCCGCAGTGGCCTCGTTATCACAAACCGGATCAGGGCAGAGAGCATATAACTTCCAAACACCACACCACCGCCCCGCAACACCAGTCTATCCCCGAACAAACGAAATCCGGACACCATCCGGCCCTGTTCAGGACAGCGGCAGCGAGGGCGACAGGCATCAGGGCCGATGTGAGAGGTATGGCTATCAGATTGGTGATGATGAAATACAGAGGAGCCGAATCGAAAAGCAGAAATGCCAGCGGCCCCGTAAATATCTGGCATGCAATGGACATGGCCGCACTGTCCCAAACTTTCTTCAGTATCGGCACCTTGGCCGGATAGAGATCACGCAATGGCGGATACAGAAAATATATGCCGCACATGGCCAAATACGACAGTTGGAAGCTGGCAGATGTGATGACGGCGGGACTCAAGGCGCATTGTACTGTCATGGAAAAGCACAGGATGTTTACGGGATTGGCTTTTCTGCCTGTCATGATGGCTGTCTCCCTGAGCGTAATGAACAGGAATGCCCTGATGATAGACGGAGAAGAGCCTGTCATGACCGAATAAAAAAGCGTAGAGCAGATGATGATGCAAAACCTGGCGGTATCTGCTTTTTTCGAATGGCCGAGCACGGCCAATATTTTTATGAGTATCAGGTAGATAATGGCAAGGTGCATGCCTGAAAGCGCGAGTATGTGCGAAGCTCCGCTGTCCCGGAAGG
>CALUSD010000181.1 GCA_944323295.1 uncultured Bacteroidales bacterium
TGAAGACTGCGATAGAGGATTATTTCGGAGCCGAGGTTTCCGGCTATGAGGCATATCGGTACTATGACGGCAACGATGTACTGCGCTCCTGGATCTGTCTGCCGCTCGTGGTCGGGCTCGACTATCATCGCGAGGGAACGGCAGCTGCGCTTCTCGGTCCTGAAATGCTGACCCGTAACGGCCTTCTTACAGCCCAGGGCGACAGTACTTTCTGGGATCGTGCCACGCTTTATGCTTTGCGCGGTCTGTTCTGTGCAGGCTATGCTGACGAGGCGTATGCAATCATGCATGACTTTTCGGCCCGTCGGCTTCTCGGGGAGCATGTCCCGTATATGATAGAAGCATGGCCGGAGGGCGCGCAGAGGCATCTTTCCGCCGAGAGCGGGCTTTACTGCAGAATAGTGACCGAGGGAATTTTCGGTATCAGGCCGACAGGTCTGCATGCCTTTATGTTGACGCCGTCCCTGCCGTCTTCCTGGGACCGCGTCTCCCTCCGCCACATCAAGGCTTTCGGCAGCGACTTCGACATCTCTGTTTCACGCATGCCTTCCGGCAAATTGGAAGTCACGGTCACAGGCCCCGCCCTCAGCCCACGGCGCCACATCATCATCCCCGGCTCTTCTATCGATATTGCATTATGACCTTTACTCCATGTCATCTCGAGCGGAGCGAAGCGCAGTCGAGAGATCTGCCGATAGATTGCGCATTATCAGCAGACCGTATTATGAGCAGATCCCTCGACTGCGTTCGAGATGACAATGAAGCCACTGTTGCCCCGCGTTTTATACTATGAAATTTAATTTGTTTTATTGATTATATGATGGTGACAGTGAGCACTGTTGCCCCCGACAGGGGGTGTATCCCAGTGCGAACGTCACCATCATATAATCCCAACCAACAAAAAACTAAAAAAATGAAATTATCATCATTGGCCGTAACGGCCATCCTTTTCCCGGCTGCATTGTCCGCCGCGACCCCATTGTCCGAGACTTCGGACACCATAACCATCGACGTCGATGTTGTACCGGTCATTTCCGAAGCTTCGAAAGCCCGTGCTGCTGAACTCGTGTCGCAAATGACCCTTGATGAAAAACTCTCCTATATCGGCGGTATCGACGGTTTTTATATTCGCGAAATCCCCCGTCTCGGCATTCCACGCATCCGTATGGCCGACGGTCCGCAGGGTGTGAGAAACGACACGAAAAGTACGATGTATCCTTGCGGAATCGCAGCTGCGGCTACCTGGAACAGGGATCTTGCGTTTGCTTACGGCAAATCTCTCGGGACGGATGCGCGTGCCCGCGGTGTCCATATCATGCTCGGGCCGGGAGTGAACATTTACCGCTTCCCCAAGTGCGGGCGTAATTTCGAATACTACGGCGAAGACCCTTACCTGACCTCCGAAACCGCAGTGCAGTACATCAAGGGCATGCAGTCTGTCGGCGTGATGTCCACTATCAAGCATTTCTGCGGAAACAACCAGGAATACAACCGCAACAACGGATCTTCCGATATCGACGAGCGTACCCTTAACGAGATTTATCTCCCGGCATTCCGCAAGGCCGTGCAGGTGGCCCGTACCGGAGCAGTGATGTCTTCATATAATCTTGTGAACAGTGTGCATATGACTGAAAACAAGGCTCTTATCAAGGATTTGCTGCGCGACGCCTGGGGATTCGAAGGTATCTTCATGTCTGACTGGACCGCCACATATTCGAGTATTCTTGCGGCCAACAACGGTCTTGATCTCGAAATGTCCTGGGGTCAGTTCATGAATCCGCGCATCCTGAAGACAGCTGTCGAGACAGGTACTGTGACAGAAAAGACCATTGATGAGAAATGCCAGCACATTCTCCAGACACTCATAGAGTTCGGCTTCCTGGACAGGGAGCAGAAAGATGCGTCCTTGCCGGAACAGAATCCCGACTGCGACCTGACGGCGCTGAATGTGGCGCGCGAGGCCATCGTTCTGTTGGAAAACGAGGACAGTTTTCTGCCTTTCTCCAAGAAAATCAGGAAAGTGGCTGTCCTGGGCCCTAATTCGGGCAATATCCCTACGGGCGGCGGCAGCGGTTTCGTGTCTCCGTTCACGACAGTTTCCGTCACGGAAGGAGTAGGGGAGTTCTATAAATTGGTTGCTGATGCCGCCAAAGCCGATGCAGTGGTGTATTGTGCCGGGTTCAATTCGGACACCGAATGCGAGGGGCGTGATCGTCCTTTCGAGCTCCCGGCCGGGCAGATAGCCGAAATCGATTCAATAGCATCCCTGAATCCGAATCTCGTGATAGTGCTCAATGCCGGTGGCGGCGTGGATTTCAACCCTCTGCTTGCCAAGGCCAAGGCTGTGCTTATGGCCTGGTATCCGGGGCAGCAGGGCGGACGTGCAGTGGCAGAGGTTCTTTCGGGAGAGGTGAATCCGAGCGGACGTCTTCCGATCACTGTCGAGAAACGTTTAGAGGACAATCCTGTCTTCAATAACTACTATTGCAACACTGAAAGGCTCTGGAACAGTCCCGAGCGTGTGACGTATTTCGAGGGCGTGTTTGTGGGCTACCGCGGTTATGACCGTGCCGGTACGGAGCCGCTTTTCCCGTTCGGCTACGGTCTGTCCTATACGGATTTCCAGTATTCAGACATCGCTGCGGAGAAACTTTCCGACGGCAGGGTGCGTGTCACGGCATCTGTGAAGAATATCGGCAAGCGGGCCGGAGCGGAGGTAGTGCAGCTGTATGTCAATGACGAGAAGGCACGTGTCCCGCGGCCTGAGAAGGAGCTCAAAGGCTATGAAAAGGTGTATTTGGAGCCTGGAGAGACGAAGTCTGTCGAGTTTATCCTCGATTCGGAAGCCTTCGCGTTCTATGACATGGATCTTCACCGTTTCACGGTCGAGCCCGGCATTTTCAACATCCTTGTCGGCGCCTCTTCGCGCGATATCCGTCTGACTACTGCGCTGACGCTGTAGTCCTTATAAGGCTTTCACAAAACTAACCCTGTTCCATTGAGTAGTGTTCAGAGCATTGAGCAAATTTCTCGTTATTTGCTCAATGCTCTGAACATTTTGTGTATGTTTGCGTATCGATTTGAAAATGTATTGCCATGGAAAGTCTTTTTGGAATTGGCCGAGAATTTTTATCTCATGGGAGGCAGAAGGCTATTTTTAGATGAGGTGCATAAATATCCGACCTGGAGCAAGGAAATCAGGGACGATCTGTCCCTAATGTTCGCGCAGACCATGAATATGATGCACCTGATCAATCTTATCCTGGATTCCAGAAAGCTCGAAGAAGGGTATGAACATATAGATCTCGCCCCGCACGACCTGAACCTGTGGCTCGGCTCCGTAACTGATGAATTCCGGAAAGAATATGAAAGCAAGGATATCGGCCTCAGATTCGAACCGGATCCGAAAATACAATCCGTCAACTATGACAGCAGCAAATTCCACATAATATTGAGCAATCTCCTGATGAATGCATGGAAGTTCAGCGAGCCACATACCGAAGTCACTGTACGTACATCCGCAGTCGAGGGCATGGTACGCATCTCCGTCATAGATCAGGGCATCGGAATCAAACAATCCGAAATACCGTTTCTTTTCAACAGGTTCACAAAGGCCGACATGAAGTCCAACGGATTCGGGCTGGGACTCTATTACGTCAAGGCCCTTGTCGAAGCGCACCCGGGAGGCCGGGTCGGAGCCATGCCCAACAGGGACAAGGGCGCGACTTTCTGGTTCGAGATACCGGAACACATACCGTGCAGCGACTGTGAAATCCCCCGGAGCGATATTATCGGCAATAACAGCGACAATACGGCGAAGGAAATCCGGACGCAGGATGACCAAACCAATGAAATAGACACTTCGGAGTTCTCCATTCTGATAGCGGAAGATGAGGCCGATCTGCTCAAATTCATTGCCCGGGAACTCGACGGGCATTTCAGGAAAATCCTCACGGCAAGTTCCGGAGAGGAAGCCTACGACATAATCCTGCAGGACAGTCCGGACATATTCGTCAGCGATGTCATGATGCCGGAAACGGACGGTTATGAACTGTGCCGCAGGATAAAGAACAACGCCATGACGAGCCGGCTGCCCGTCATACTCATAACGGCAATGAACGGGCACGATTCCATGTCGC
>CALUSD010000182.1 GCA_944323295.1 uncultured Bacteroidales bacterium
CTGGCATTTCCCTCATGAAAATTTCCCGTGCTGACGCAAGCGATGGCAGGGCCTTTTTTCATTCCTATATGCACTACTTTCGAATGGATTTTCAGCCCTTCCACACCGAAAATCACCTTCACGCCGGCATCCTGGAGCTTCTGTGCCCATACCATATTGGACTCTTCGTCGAACCGGGCGAGAAGTTCTATCACGGCAGTGACTTTTTTGCCGTTCCTCGCTGCGCCTGTCAGCGCCTTGATGACTTTGGAATCGCGTGCAAGCCTGTACAGAGTTATCTTGATGCTTTTCACATTGTTGTTCAGCGCAGCTTCGTGCAGCAGTCCTATGAAAGACGAAAAACTGTGATATGGAACATGGATGAATCTGTCCTGTTCCAATATCCTGTCCATGATCCTGCCAGTTTCTCTGAACGGCGCCTGTACTATTGCCGGCATCGGCCTGTATTTCAGGTCTTTTCTGCCGCAGTCCGGAAATTTCATCAGATCCTTGTGATTCTGATATCTGCCTCCCTGCACCACGGTGTCGCTCAGCCCCAAGTCCAATTTTCCGAGCACCTTTTTCAGCAGGTCCGGAGGCATGCTTCCGTCGTATACCACCCTGAGCGCCTCGCCCTTTTTCCTGCTTTTCAATCCTTTCGATATTTTCTGGAGAATGCCGCTTCTCTGGTCGTCGTCGATTTCCATTTCCGCATCCCGGGTGAACTTGAATGCATATGACTCGAACGACGAATATCCGGCGCCGGCGAATATTTTAGGCAGCGAACATCTGACCACATCGTCCAAATACATGATGTAGCTCCTGCCGTCCTTGTCGGGCAGTCTTACGAATCTTCCGCAGTTCTGGACAGGCAGTTCGAAAAATGCATAATCATACGCCTGATTTCCGCTTCCGGTCGTCTTTACGGCTCTGACGGCATGGTAGATGCTCTGGTCGGATTCATAGTCCAAATGTTTCACGGAAGCGAATCTGACAGGCACTATCAGTCCGTCTATCTTCTCTGAATAATACGAGTGGATGAAGTCCAGCTGGTCCGGCGTCACGTCCTTGTCCGAGATTATGCATATGTTTTCATCCCTCAGAGCCTTGTATATGTCGTGTACGCCTTCTTCATACTCTTTCTGGTATCTGGCATTCAGTTTCGAAATCTGTTTGACAGTGGCTTTGGCTATCTGCGCTTCTTTTGCCCCCTGCTTTCCGTCCCATTCGGCTATCCTGGTCTGTGAAGCGACGCGGACACGGAAAAATTCATCGAGGTTATTCGAATAAATCCCGAAAAAAGAAAGACGTTCCAGCAGCGGGACATCATCCCTGCACGCCTCCTGAAGCACACGCCTGTTGAAATACAGCCAGCTTATGTCTCTTTCCAAGTATGGAATTTTCTTGGTTTTCATAGTTTCTAATAAATATTTTCGTAAAGTAACAATTTTTTTTGCCAACAATTGCTGACTTAACCAAAAATTAACAGAGTTAACTTTTTATCAACAAGGCAGTAATAATCAGGAAATATCGTAGCTATACTTTTGCCGCCGGATTAAAAGACCGGACATTAATGCTACTTGGACTTAAACTTAAACTTTTTTTCATAGGGGCGGCGGTTGTCTTGACAAACATACCGATAATTGCCGAGACGACGATAAAAGGACGTATCATAGACGCATCCACGGGCGAGGAAATCATAGGAGCCGCAGTTATTCTCAAGGAACTCGCAAATACCGGTACGGTTACAGGACTCGACGGAAGTTTCATGCTGAATACGGATCTTGAAAAATGCACCCTTCTGTGTACTTCCATAGGATACAAGGATACTGAAATAGTATTCGAACATGCAGAAAATGACCTGATTGTCAGTCTTGAGCCTGACAATATCGCCTTGGATGCCGTCATCGTCACCGCCGACAACAAAGGCAAGACCGAGGCTGCCGCAAGAGGAATAGAGAGAGCTTCGCTCAATGTCGTCAATGTCATGAGTGCCAAAGCAATGGAGTTGTCACCCGACCTGACGGTGGCAAATGCCGTCAGGAGAATGTCCGGTGTCACCATAGAAAGGAACAGCAGCGGAGAAGGACAATATGCTATTTTAAGAGGTATGGACAAGAGGTATAACTACACCCTTGTCAATGGCGTGAAAATACCGAGTCCGGACAACAAGAACAGATTCGTGCCTCTCGATATTTTCCCTTCGGAAATGCTCGACCGCTTGGAGGTGACGAAATCTCTGACTGCCGACATGGAAGGTGACGGAATCGGAGGAACGGTAAATTTGGTGATGAAAGACGCCCCTGAGAAATTCGAAGTCAGTGCCAATGTCGCAACAGGCTACAATGCCCTGTATCTCGATCGAGATTTCGTATCTTTCAATCACAGGGCCGGACAGAAATTTTCTCCGTTCGAAAGGATGGGAAATGATATTGCCAAGGATTATTCCGTGACCCGTAAGGATTTTACTTTCAAGAATCTGCAAGTCCGGAATTCAAAGCCGAGACCCGATATGGTGGGCGGCTTTTCTTTCGGAGACAGATATTTCGGAGGCAGATTGGGGCTTCTTGCCGGCGTAAGCTACCAGAATCTGTTCAGAGGAAAGAATTCCGATATCTATTATGTGCAAGGCTCGACGGGCGACGGGACTGAAATCAGGACATATTCGGAAGAACAGAACAGGCTCGGAGCTCATGCGAAATTGGACTACAGATTCAATTCCCGGCACAAACTGATGCTCTATGGCGGATACATGGACTTGCGGAAAAGCGAGGTACGTGACGGACAGAACGACAAGGACTGGATAGTCAAGATGCAATGGGAAAGGCAGTACATCATCAACACGACGTTGACGGGTGATCATTCGTTCCTTGATCGGGACAGACTGAAGTTAGCCTGGACCGCAGTGTACTCGAAGGCGTACTGCACCTCTCCGGACAATGCGAAAATATTCATAAACATGGATCAGCCGCATCTCTACAATACCGATTCCGCGCAAAAGAGATGGGAGCACAACTCCGACAGGGACTTCGCCGGTTATGTGAATCTTTCCTACAGATTCGACTTCGGAAATGACTCTGGACTGCTACTGAAAACAGGAGGAATGTACAGAAACAAAATCAGGGACAGCTACTTCAATGAATATACGTTCGATTCGTCTACCGGCAGGGAAGATCTCCAATATTACGGAGAGGACTGGACGAATTTCAATGAACTGCTTCTGACCCCTCGCGAATACGGAAATATCGGAGACCCGCTCAACTACGGAGCATGGGAAAACATCTCGGCAGGCTATTTCATGGCCAAATATAATATGAGCCGTCTCGAAGTAATAGCCGGAGTCAGAGCTGAGCATACGGATCAGGGCTATATATTGGACTATCCGAGACAGGAAGACTCAGAGGGCAGCCAGAACTATGTGGACATACTTCCGAGCGTGCACGTCAAATACAATGTGCACAGGAATGCGAATCTCAGATTTTCTTACGGACGTTCCATAAACCGTCCAGGATTCTTCGAGATAGTGCCGTATACCATACTGAATGAAGATTACGATGAAAAAGGTAATCCAGACTTGCAGCATACTGTCGCTGATAATCTTGACCTTCGATATGAGTTCTTCCCGAGATCTTCGGAGCAGTTCATGGTGGGACTTTTCTGGAAAAAGCTTCGGAATCCGATAGAATACGGACTGATTACCGACGGCATGTCTTCCTTTATCACGCCGATGAACTACGGGACGGCTACGAATGCCGGAGTGGAGGTGGACATAATGAAATATTTCAACTGGTTCGGCATCAAGGCAAATTATACGTACACGAACTCTAACATTACTACCATCAAGAGAGAACGTCAGGAAACAGAGGTCGTGAAGGTCAACCAGACACGTCCGCTTTACGGACAGGCGGCCCACGTCGCTAACCTGTCCCTGCTTTTCAGGTTTGCAAAGGCTGGAATCGAAACTCAGGTTTCAGGGTCGTATACCGGAAGACGTCTGAGTGAAATATCCAACTGGTTTGACAACGATATATGGGAAGCCGGATATGTGCAGCTCGATGCTTCCATTGAAAAGAGTTTCAAGGCCGGATTCGCTATCTTCGCCAAAGCATCCAATCTGCTTGATACCCCGGTACTGAGATTTGTCAATCCTGGGCAGCTGACGGATTCCTTTACGGATTATGAAAGATATCGAGGAGGCGTTATCGAAAGACGTGAGTGGCACGGACAGGCACTTACGATAGGTGTCAGATACAAATTTGCAGAAAAGTGAAGCTGACAGAGTCTCCTTTGACAAGTCTTTTCCGTCGAATAGCTTTAAGTCAAAAGATTTATAAACCAATCAAACATAAATTTTATGAAGTTCAGAAATTATTTTATCATGACTGCAATGGCAGTTTGCACTCTTGCAGCATGCAGTGAATTCGATGATGACACGACTGTTGATGATGATCAGGTCATTGATGAAGAGTTCAGGCTTCCGAACTTTCCGGACGATGCAGATGCCGTTTCCGGCAATGTCTCCGGAACGTGGAATGAAGATGTCTATGTAAACGGACATATCACAGTTCCCGCCGGTCAGACTCTGACTATCAACAAGGGCGTGACCGTATATTTCAGCGGAGAGGGAGCTGGTGTCAACCATGCTGCCATCGAATTCTCCGTGAACGGAAATCTTTACTGCCTCGGCGACGAGGATGAGCCTGTAACTCTGACAGTATATGCCGGTGAGACCATTCCGGAAAGCGAGAAGATGAACGGATTCTGGGGCGGTATCGTGGCCGGAAGCACCTGCGCGGAAATGATCATAGACCATACGGTCATAGAATATACCGGTGGCCAGGTAATCCAGGGCTCTCCCGCTGCCGAGAACAATTACTATACTGCCGGAGACGACGCATATCCGCAGATCACTACGAACAATGTGGACGGAAAATACATAATCACCAACAGTATCATCCGCAACGGCTGGTCCGACGGTATCTACATGATGGGCGGACAGGCAATCATAGCTGACAACATCTTCAGCGCGACAGGATATGACGGAGCCGAAGCTGTCAACGTGAAATCCGGCTGCAAGGTCGATGTGGCACGCAACATCATGTTCAGTCCTAATACGAACGGCCTCAAACTCTCAAGTTCAGACCAGGACGATGCTGCAGGAAAAGGCCAGGCTGTCATCCAAGCATACAACAATACCATCATCAATGCAGGATGGAGGCGTGACGGCGAAAAGGGCGGCTGTATTTATGTAGAGGAAAATGCCAATGTCGGCGTATTCAACAACCTTCTTGTGAACTGCAAGTTCCGCGCTATCACCCCGGACTGGAATGCAACAGGCTCCGAGGACTGCTATGACAGGGAAAATTCCGTGATCGACTATAACTTCTATGCTTCCGGTACAGTCCAGAGCCATCTTTTCTTCGAAGGTACGGATGAGGACGGAGAAAGTTATTCTGGTGTGAAATATCCATACTCTGGATATGCATATTCTCATGACGGGTATGATACTCAGGTAGATGTGCACAGCAGGATAGCCAAGACCGCAGAAGATGCAGAGGCTATGGATCCGAAATTCGTGAATTACAACATCAATGCCGACCCTGCCCTGAGCGAGTGGAACGATGCCTGGGATTTCCATGTGTCGGACGGCTCTCCTGTACTTTCGGGAACGTATACGGGGAATGAAAAACAGCCTAACTTTGCGGTTTCCGGACTTACTGTAAATGGCAATACTTACACATCTCCGGGCGTTGAGCCTCATTTCGGCGCATTCGGTACTGCAGAATAATCATATTATTATGAAGAATACTCTTTTTTCAGTGATACTGGCGGTTGCCGCGATATTCACATCCTGCACCCAGACGCAGGTATCTCCTGAACAGACATGGAAAGCTCTTGAAAAACCGCTGAATTTCTATGTCGCCAACGATTTGGGGCGCAACGGCTATTATGACCAGAAACCCATAGCGGAAACCATGGGCAGAATGGCAGAGGCCATCGATATAGAATTCGTGGTGGCAGCAGGCGACGTGCATCATTTCGAGGGCGTGCAGAGCGTATCCGATCCGCTGTGGATGACGAACTACGAACTCATCTACTCTCATCCCGACCTTATGATAGACTGGTATCCGATCTGCGGAAACCATGAATACAGGAGCAATACGGATGCTGTAGTGGCATACAGCGGAGTAAGCGCCCGCTGGGAGATGCCGGCAAAATACTATACTTTCGTGAAGGAGGAAGACAGCGTCAGCGTGCGTATCATAATGGTGGATACTACTCCGATCATCGACAAATACCGCGAGGAGACGGAAAAATATGCCGACGCTTCCAAATCCGACTGGAGAGAGCAGATGGAATGGCTCGACGGCGTACTCTCGGAGTCTGACGAGGACTGGGTGCTCGTAGTAGGACATCATCCAGTTTATGCCTGTACCGACAAGAGCGAAAGTGAAAGAACAGATCTGCAGCAGAGGCTGGATCCGGTCATTCGTAAATACGGAAATGTGGACATGTACATCTGCGGCCATATCCATACTTTCCAGCATATCCGCAAGGACGGGTGCGATATCGACTATGTGGTCAATACTTCCGGCTCCCTCAGCCGCGAGGACGTGCAGCCTGTAGACGGTACTGTTTTCTGCAGCAACAAGTCCGGCTGGTCATTGGTCACTGCCGACAAGCATGAACTCGACTTGTACATGCTCGACAAGTCCGGCAACGTTCTCCACAAGATTTCACGCACCAAGTGATTTTATCGCATATCGACTGATTCCCCGATTATGCCTGCTGCTATGCGGGGGATGACTGAAATCCGAGATCGAAGGCGCGCAGATTTGTTTCCACTATCTGCGCGCCTTTTCTTTCGAACACGCGCGCAATGCTCTCTTTCAGCTGCTCCGGACTGAGGATGCCGATATGCACAGCGGCTGCGCCGAGCAATATCATATTGGCCGATTTCGGCAAGTTCTGCTCTTTTGCCATGGCTTCGATGTCGATGGATATCGTGCCAGGCAGGGCGTTATAGGCAACCTTTACCGCTTCTTCCGGATAGTCCGGAATGTTTCTGAACGGGGCGGATGACGTGACTATGCATCCGTCCTCCGACAGAAACGGCAGATATCGTAGTGCCTCCATGGGTTCCATGGACAGAATCATGTCTGCCGAGCCCGAGGGCAGCAGATCGGAATAGATTACGGAATCCGAAAGCCTGAGGCCGGACTCCACTTCACCTCCGCGCTGGCTCATCCCGTGGACTTCCGCCTGTTTCAGATAAAGTCCCGCATTGACCGCAGCGTCACCTATGACAGTCGCTATCGACAGGATTCCCTGTCCTCCGACTCCTGAAAGTATGATATCGTATTTCATATTCTTAATGTCGAGTTGCCGAATTTATTTCTTCCTGGCTTTCTTAGCAGCCGTCTGGATACATTCCCTTCTCGGAATGATGACGGAAACTCCGTGATATTCTATTTCCTCCTTTATGACGGCCGTGATTTCCTCCATGTTCTTTTGAAGCGGCACTACGACGCGCACATGCTCCGGAGCCACTCCGAGAGCAGTGCAGATGGCTTCGTATTTGCTGGTCCCGGCAGAATCCTGTCCTCCTGTCATGGCGGTGGTGAGGTTGTCCGAGATGACGACGGTGATATCTGCCCCGTCATTTGCGGCATCGAGCAGTCCGGTCATGCCGCTGTGAGTGAATGTAGAGTCTCCTATGACGGCTACAGCCGGCCATACGCCTGCATCCGCGGCTCCTTTGGCCATGGTGATGGAGGCACCCATGTCCACGCAGCTGTCTATGGCGCAGAACGGTGGCAGCGCCCCGAGAGTGTAGCATCCTATATCTGCAAATACGCGGGCATCGGGATAGGTTGCAAGTACCTTGTTCAACGCTATGTAAACGTCCCTGTGCCCGCAGCCCTGACACAATGCGGGCGGTCTCGGAACTATGGTCTGCGGCCTGTCGTAATACTGTTTCGGCGTGCGTCCTATGGC
>CALUSD010000183.1 GCA_944323295.1 uncultured Bacteroidales bacterium
TGGACGAAAGACATGCTCTACCGGGGTTTTTCAAATGAGGAGAGCAAAGGTACTAAAATTTCTTTTATTTCGGCCAGGCGGCGACGAGGGTTTCTTCAGGGGAAACGGAAACTTTGTTTTTGGAAACCTTGCCGTCCTTGCCGGCAAAGATGATGCGGCCTTTCCCGGAAACGCCCTGCAGCCGTATTTTCTTGGGAGCGGAAGCCTTGTTTATCAGGACGGCAACATATTCCTGCGGGGTCTCCATAAGGGTCATCATGACTTCGGGCTCGCATCCGTCATAGGAAACAGGGACGGAAATTCCGCACTCCTCTTTCAGCCATGAGGCCAACGGCCCGTACTCCCCGGAACGCCGTGCTCCCAAAGCAAGCAGGGACGGAAACCAGACCGTCTCGCCTTTACCGAAACGGTGTCTCGTGGAGGTGGCTGCTCCGGCTTCGTCTTTCGTCAGTACAGTTCCGGAAGTGTTGGCTATGGTTCCTTTCCACATGTGGACGGGCGCATCCTCCGGTATTTTCATCCGGAAATCTCCGGGAGTGGTCTTTACCTCTGAAAGAATGCCTCCGAGCAGGTCTTCCAAAGGACGCCCGACATTGTTCAACGCAGAAAGATTCTCATCGAAAAAGCCTGTAAGGCCTTCGATAACGAGTTTTCCACCGCATTCTACAAAATGTCTAAGATCATCCATGCGGTATGTAGGGATGGATATCTGGTTGGCGAGAATGACCGTTTCTCCGCTGTAGTCCTCACGGCTCCAGTCGTATTCCGCTATTTCCATGAAATTCGCGTTGATTCCGCAGGACATCAGGGCTTCATACATCCCGATTGCGGATTTCATGACACCGCCCTTCTGCCGGCCCTCCCACGCGATATCCTGAGACACATCTATCTGCATCTGCTGCTCCGCCCACAGGGATTCGCGGATATAGATGATGTTTACATGCGGGTCCACAGGAGCGGCGGAGGCGAAGAGCCCTTCATTCTTTTTCAGGCAGCCGGCAACGCTTTTGGCCGCGTCCAACCGGTCGGAATTGCTGTTGTCATTGTTCACGAGAGCCCATTCTCCGGCTTCTTCACCGACAGTCCGGGGGTTGTAGCACCAGAATATGATGCCGTCGGCTCCGTTGGCGATGCCTGTCCAGAGCCATTGGCATGTTTCTTCGGCGGTAGGGCAGAAAGCATTGTATCCGCTGTAAGTGTTGGTCCCTCCCTGCAGCTCCGTCACCCAGAATGGCAGGTCTCCTGCACCGGAGGCGATGATCCGGCAGTTCGCGCCCATGGCCACGGCATATCCTTCCCTGTTGAAATAGCCGAAATGCCAGCTCGGATGGGCGGAAGCGCCCAATGAAGTCAGGCAGCCTCTCCAGGCAGGAAAGTCGTACTCGGCGGCATTGCTGAAAATCTGATGGTTGTTGATATGTATTTCATGCGAGCTGTCATGGAGCCTGACCTGCTCGGAAAGCCACTCTATATACCGGGTATTGCAGTAGGAAAGGAAACGCTGCCTGTTGAAAACGTCGGACGTGTAGCCTTCCGTCCATGTCCCGTCCGGTCTGCCGGCGGTTTCCCATTCCCGCATCATTTCATCCGCGAACTCTCCGGACGGCAGACGGCCGCCCGTGCCAGGCTCGTTCATGAGCACCCATCCGTACAGGGCGGGATGAGCTTTGTAGTGTCCGACTACGGCGGCTATGTATCCGGATATGGCCTTCATGTGTTCTTCATTGGCCGGATGTTTGAATCCGCCCAATGTATTATGTCCGTGCGCCATCGGGAACAGGGTGGCGAACACTTTTATCCCGTACTTGGCCGCCGAGTCGAAAGCGGTATCGAAACATGTGAAATCCCATGAATTATCATCCGTCCTCATATACTGTTCGAACATCCTGATGCGGCATACCGTCATCCCGTTTTCACTCATGGTGCGGAACCACGTGTCGACATCTTCCGGAGACTGCCATGGCTCGACTATGATCTGGGCCCCAATCATGGGAATGTCGTTCTTTTCCCGGCTTTCAGTGAGCCAGCATGAAAGCAATGTCGCGAATACGGATAAAATAATCCACCGTTTCATATTCATTTCTGTTTTGCGGTTATTCCTGCCTTATGGTTATTTGCGTCGGATCAAGCCCGTCGGAAGAAGCTCTAAGCACGATGTCCCCCGCTGACTTTCCGGCCTGTATGATGACCTGGCATTTGCCGTTGAAAAGGCTTCTTTCCCACTTCCCGTCCATGCAGACGTCCCTTTCATGACAGCTCGGATCTCCGTTTCCTACGCCGATGATCCGGGCATCTCCTTCCACTTCGAATCTTATCAGGTTGTCAGCGGTCGGAACTGCCCTGCCTTTGCTGTCCGCTGCTTCCACGTTCACCACCGTACCGTCGATGCCGTCGGCTGTCATTACCGTCTTGTACGGAAGCAGCCTGACCGATACGGGAGCGCCGGTGGTCTCTACGGTTTTTTCCATCCTGCGCCCGTCCTTCCATGCTATCGCTTTCAATTTGCCTTCTTCATAAGGCACCTCCCATACGAGATGCCCGTTCCGCGGCATTTCCGAGGCCGCAAAAGTCTTGCCGTTCAGCATCAGTTTCACCTTTTCAGCATTGGTATTCACCCATACTCTGACGGTATCGCCCTTTTCATGGTTCCAGTGTGGGGCCACATGGAGGATATCCTCATCCGTCCACCATGTCCTGTAGTACCAGTAAACGTTTTTCGGGAATCCGCACATGTCCATCACTCCGAAATGCGAATTGACATTCGGCCACTCGTGAGGCGTCGGCTCTCCGCGATAGTCGAACCCGGTCCAGACAAAGCCTCCCATGAACCAGTCATACTGCGAAGCCATGCTCCACCAGAACTCGGCCGTAGAGGCCCATGGCGGGAAATTCTCATCATAGTCCGTCAGGTAGTTCTTCACGCTGTCCGCCTGATAGACCCCTCGGGTAGTGACTGTGCTTCCCACTTCCGAGCCGAACATCGGCTGGTCCGGACGGGCTTCCCGGTAAGGCTCGACACCGTCGAGGTTGTAGTTGAATCCGCGGATGTCGATGACCGAATTTATGCCCCCGGTCTCGCCACCGTTGTTCGCACCGTATGTGGCGGGACGGGTAGGGTCGAGCTGCCTGAGTCTGCGCATCATGGAAAGGGCTATCTTCCTGCCTTCCGGCCGGGACTGCAGGGTCTCTTCCTCGTTCCCTATCGACCACATGAATATGCACGGGTGATTCCTGTCACGCAGGACAAGGCTTTCCCACTGCCGCATGTATTCTGCCCCGGAATTGGTGAGCCGCGTCTCGTCCACCACCAACATCCCGAGACTGTCGCATGCTTCGAGCACTTCCGGTGTCGGCGGATTGTGGCTGCATCTGTAGGCATTGGCCCCCATCTCTTTCAGCAGAGAAATCCTGTAATACTGCAGGAAATCGGGTATTGCGCTTCCCACTCCTGCATGATCCTGGTGGCAGCAGACGCCCTTTATCTTTATCGGCCTGCCATTCAGAAACAGCCCCTTGTCTTTGTCGAAAACGATTTTCCTGATGCCGAAGCGCGTCGTCTTCCTGTCCAATACCTGCCCCGCGTCGGACGTCAGCACGGTTTCGAGCCGGTACAGATTCGGAGAATCGATGTCCCACAGGTGGGGATGACCGACCGTAAGCCCGAAGGAAATGTTTTCGGTGCCGTTCCCGGCAATGGAAATATTCTTTTTGCCTTCGGCAACGATGCTGCCGGTATTGTCCCTGACAATGGCGGAAACTTCGAGGTCCGTATCTTCGTTGCGCCAGCTTTCTATCTCTGCGCCTATTTCGATTACGGCTTCTGACATGTCGTCATTGAGGGACGGCCTTACGAAGATGCCATTTTCTACAAAATAGACATCATCATGGATATTCAGCCATACGTGGCGGTATATGCCGGCCCCTTCGTAAAACCATCCCTCGATCTGGGATGCGTCCACCCGGACAACAATGACATTGCCGCCGCCCGGGTGGACGAAATCCGTGATATCGTATGTAAATGAAGTATATCCGCTGAAATTCCCGCCGAGATAGAAATTGTTCACCCAGACCTGGCTGTTCCGGAATACGCCGTCGAATGTTATGGACACCCTGTCGGATGGCTTGTATTCAGGCATGGCGAATGTTTTCCGGTACCAGCCTATGCTGTTTTCCGGATAGAACTGACCGACCGGCCTGTATCCGTGCGATTTGTCCGCATTCGGATCGAAAGGCTGTTCCACCGCCCAGTCATGGGGGAGGGTGACCTGACGCCAGTCGCTGTCGTCGAAATCCGGCACGATGCAGGTCCCGTAGTTCTCGGCGGTCTTGCCGTACAGCCGTGTCGTGCTGAAATTGAAGTCTTTT
>CALUSD010000184.1 GCA_944323295.1 uncultured Bacteroidales bacterium
ATTCGCTCGCCGCTGTATACCCTGATGCCAAGTATGTAAGTACACTGAAACAGGAAGCCGAATCTAGATCGAAACAGCTGGAGCTGAGGGTCAGAAAGCAGACAGCCGAGTCCGTAGGTTTTTTGGATATGGAAATGCCTGATACTCAGGGGAAGAAAGTCCGTCTCGGTGAGTTGGATGCCAAGGCAATACTGCTTTATTTCTGGTCTCCGGACGATGCACTTCAGAAGATGTTCAACCTTGACGTGATGAAAAAGGTCTATGCGGACTATAAGGACAGGGGATTGGAGATTTATCAGGTGGCGGTAGCTTCCGACAAACCGGCCTGGGCCCGTGTCGTTTCCGCACAGGGTCTCGAATGGATCAATGTCTGCGACGGCTTGGGACAGAATTCCCCGGCAGTCAGGCTGTACAATATCACGAAACTTCCGTCATATTTCCTGATTGTGGACGGGTCGTTGTCGGACAAGACCATCACCGACGAAGCCTCCCTCCGAAAGGCGTTGAACTCGGTATTGTAAATAACGAGGGCGACCCTCATTAAATAGGTGCATCGGATTCGACGGACAGCCATAACGGGTGCTATGCAAGGCCGTGAGGTCCCGGATGAGGGAGTTTACTCTCGTAAATGACCGAAATCCGAGACCGAAACAACGCCGCAGAGCGCCCGTTATGGCTGTCCGATGTGTTTCTTGCTGACGGTAGCGACAAATTCTTTCAGATAAAAAGGCTCGAAGTACGCCACATCTTCGAATCTTTTTTCATTATATGCGGCTATGGCCGGAGTCAGCATCGCCGACGCCTCTGGGAAACACTGGAGGAAAACAGCATTGTCATTCATGATGACATCAGAACATTTTTTCGCCGCATCACCGATAAAGAGAACTTTTCCTTCGCTCAGGTATTGCCCGAAACTTTCGGGCACGAAAATCTCCGGAGCAGTCTCCCGGATCTGTTTCCCTTCCGCCGTAAAGACGGCTGTGTACGCTTCCATGCGTCTTGCGTCTATCATCGGCACGATGTATTTGCATCCGTCGGGAAGCAGATGTCTGTCTATGGCCTGCCAGACCAGTACATCGAGGGTCCCGACAGCGGTCAGAGGCAGTTTCCCGCCGAAACACAGTCCCTTGGCCGTGGAGACGCCTACCCGCAGCCCCGTGTATGAGCCTGGACCTTTGCTTACGCACACCGCATCGCAGTCCGAGAGTTTGAGCCCGAGTTCATCGAGCGACTCCTGCACGAATGCGGCGGTAAGAGATGCATGGGCACGGGGAGTGGAGCTTTCCCTGTGAGAAATGATTCTGTCGTTGTCCGATATTGCGACGGAACAGAGATCCGTCGATGTTTCTATGAGAATTATTTTTGCCATTGTCTGCTGATGTCGTTGTCCGGCAGGCCGGACAATAAAAACTTGTGTTGAAAGCCTGTGTCGTCGTCCTCGAATGCGGATTATACGAAAAGACTTTTCATGTACGGGAAGATGGTGTATGCTATCTGCTTGAATCCCGAGTACATGAAAGAGGAGTCCAGATAGCTTTTCGATACGAGCCCGAACTTGTCGTTCGCCGAGTCGAAAAGGATGACGAGCAGGCCGATGATGAGAGCGTATTTGAAAAGTGCGAATATGAGTCCCAAGAGTTTGTTCAGCCATCCGAGCAGGATGATTTTGATGCTGGCCTCCAAAACTTTCCCGAGCAGGAACAGTACGGTCACGACTATTACGAAAATCAGGATGAACGAGATGACATCCAATGCGGGACCCGGGGCGTCGATCCACTGGGCGAGCCATTTGGTCGCTGCGGATGAAAACCTGTATGCGAGCCAGCCTCCGAGAATCAGGGATATGATGGCTACGACCTGGGCTATGAAGCCTTTTTTCAGTCCCATGATGACGGCCGGGACCAAGCAGAGCAATAATATTACATCAAGAATATTCATTTTTTTGTATATTTATCCGTGCGGCTACATATACTGTGCGCCTCGGCAGAACAAATTGAATAAATTCATTTGTTTTGCTCTCGGCTTCTGCGATATTTGGACTTCGTCCACATATACTGTTGCGCCTCGGCAAAACAAATTGAATATTCATTTGTTTTGCTCTCGGCTTCTGCGTATATTTGCAGGCTAATGCTGTGCGGCGTCTTGACGGACAGCAAAACGAATGCAAAAATAATCAATTTATATGAAATTCAAGGAATACAAGGGTCTTGATTTGGTGGCCACCGGCAATGAGATTTTAGACAGGTGGAAGAAAAACCATGCGTTCGAGAAATCGTTGGAAGTGAGGGAAGGAGCGCCTGAGTTCGTCTTTTTCGAGGGACCGCCGTCGGCAAACGGAATGCCCGGAATACATCATGTGATGGCCCGTTCCATAAAGGATGCTATATGCAGGTACAAGACCCAGAGCGGCTACAAGGTAAACAGAAGGGCCGGATGGGATACGCACGGACTGCCTGTAGAGCTGGGCGTAGAGAAGATGCTCGGTATCACGAAGGAGGATATCGGGACGAAAATCAGCGTCGAGGACTACAACAGCGCCTGCCGCAAGGAGGTCATGAAATATACCAAGGAGTGGATGACTCTGACCGACAGGATCGGCTATTGGGTGGATATGGATGATCCGTACATCACGTACGACAACAGATATATCGAAACATTGTGGTATCTCCTGAAGGATATCTACGGGAAAGGCCTCCTGTACAAGGGATATTCCATCCAGCCGTATTCTCCTGCGGCAGGTACGGGGCTGAGCTCACATGAGCTTAACCAGCCGGGATGCTACAGGGATGTGAAGGATACTACTTCCGTCGTGCAGTTCGAAGTGACAAGGAACGAGGCGTCGGAATTCCTGTTTGAAGACGGCGATGTGCCGGTATGCTTTATCGCATGGACTACTACTCCATGGACGCTTCCGTCCAATACCGCACTGTGCGTAGGCCCGTCTATCGACTATGTAAGGGTCCTGTCGTTCAATCCTTATTCCGGCAAGCCGGCCATATACATCGTGGCAAAGGCGCTTTTGAACGAGCATTTCAATCCCAAGGCCGCAGATCTGGCTTTCGAGGACTACAAACCGGGCGACAAACTCATTCCGTACCGCGTGCTGGACGGCGAATACAAGGGCTCGCAGTTGGTAGGGATTTCCTACAGGCAGCTGATACCTTGGTTCAATCCGGGACCGGGCGCATTCCGGGTCATCCCGGGGGATTATGTTACCACAGATGCCGGTACGACAGGTATCGTCCATATTGCACCGACATTCGGTGCAGACGATGACAAGGTGGCAAAAGCTACCGGTGTCCCTCCTCTCATGGTCGTGGACAAAAACGGCGACCGTCAGGCTCAGGTGGACCGTCAGGGACGTTTCTACCGTATCGAGGATCTGGATCCGGCTTATGTGGCCGCCAACGTGTCGGATGATTACAGGGAATATGCCGGAAGATATGTGAAAAACGCGTACGATTCGTCATTGGCTCCGGATGCTCCGACTCTCGACGTGGATTTGTGCGTGATGTTGAAGCAGCAGGGCAAGGCTTTCAAAATCGAAAAGCATGTCCATACTTATCCGCACTGCTGGAGGACCGACAAGCCTGTCCTTTACTATCCGTTGAATTCCTGGTTTATCAGGACCACGGCAGTGAGAGACAGAATGATAGAGTTGAACAATACTATCTGCTGGAAGCCCGAGTCCACGGGTACGGGACGTTTCGGAAAATGGCTCGAAAATATCCAGGACTGGAATCTGTCGCGCAGCCGTTACTGGGGTACGCCGCTTCCCGTATGGAGGACGGAAGACGGGAAAGAAGAGAAGTGCATAGGCTCTCTGAAAGAGCTTTATGCCGAGATAGAGGCTTCCGTAGCTGCAGGAATCATGGCATCGAATCCACTGAAAGACAAGGGATTCAATCCGGACGACATGTCCAAGGCCAACTATGACAGGATAGATTTGCACAGACCGTATGTGGACCAGATTTATTTGGTCTCCGCTTCCGGAAAGAAGATGATTCGGGAGACGGATCTGATAGATGTGTGGTTCGATTCCGGTGCAATGCCGTACGCTCAGGAAGGGCTCAGGAATATAGGCTCGCCGAAGTTCGGATGTACTGCCGATTTTATCGCGGAGGGTGTCGACCAGACAAGGGGCTGGTTCTATACATTGCATGCCATCAATACCATGGTGAGCGACAAGTGCGCATTCAAGACGGTGATTTCCAACGGATTGGTTTTGGACAAGGACGGAAACAAGATGAGCAAGCGTCTCGGAAACGCCGTGGATCCGTTTGCCGTGCTTGACAAGTTCGGTCCGGATGCGCTCAGATGGTATATGCTGACGAATTCCCAGCCTTGGGACAACCTGAAGTTCGACGAGGCCGGGGTGGATGAAATACGCAGAAAATTCTTCGGTACGCTGTACAACACGTATTCGTTCTTCGCTCTTTATGCGAATATAGACGGCTTCGATCCGGAAGCTCCGTCGGTGGCGGTCGATCGCAGGCCGGAACTCGACAGATGGATTATTTCCCTGTTGAATTCGCTTGTGAAGGATGTAGTAGCCGCATACGAGGACTACGATGTCACTACGGCAGGCAGATTGATTCAGACTTTCGTATGCGATCATCTGAGCAACTGGTATGTGCGTCTCGGAAGGAAGCGCTTCTGGGGAGGAACGATGGATGAAGACAAGCTGTCGGCATACCAGACCCTTTATCAGGCTTTGGTTTCGGTAGCACGGCTTGCGGCTCCGATTGCTCCGTTTTTCATGGAGCAGCTGTATCTCGACTTGGTGCCGGGTGCGGAGTCGGTGCATTATGTTCCCATGCCGGACTATGATGCCTCCGTGGTGGACAAGGATTTGGAGGAAAGGATGGAACTGGCCCAGAGAGCGTCTTCCATGGTGCTTGCCCTCAGACGAAAAGTCAACATAAAGGTGAGGCAGCCGCTGTCCAAGATAATGATTCCTGTCATCGACGGCAGGGTCCGCGAGCAGCTCGAGAAAGTGAAGCAGTTGCTTCTCGGAGAGGTCAATGTCAAGGATGCGGAGTTCATTTCGGAAACGGCAGGGCTCATCACCAAAAAGATAAAGCCGAATTTCAAGACATTGGGCAAAGCGTACGGCAAGCAGATGAAAGAGATAGCTGCGTCGTTCGGGACCCTGTCTCAGGAGGATATCACGGCGATTCAGACGGCAGAGGCAGCCGGAGAGCAGTACGTGATGCATTTGGCATCGGGAGACGTGAGCCTGTCCAAGGGGGATTACGAGATCACTTCAGAGGACATGCCGGGCTGGCTCGTGGCTTCTGACGGCCCGCTGACGGTAGCCCTCGACATCACGGTGACCGACGACTTGAAAAAGGAAGGTGTGGCGAGAGAGCTCATCAACAGGATTCAGAATCTGAGAAAGAGCAGCGGATTCGATGTTACCGACAAGATAGACGTCGTGATTTACGCCGACGGTGCCGATGCCGGGGAGATAAAAGGTGCATTGAGCGGCTTTGCCGGATATATTTCCGCTCAGACTTTGGCCAAAAGCATCGATGTCCTTCCGCTTCCGGCTCAGGACAATGCCGCCGAAGTGGAGTGGGGCGAAGCCTCGATTTTCATAGGTGTTTCAAGAAACAAATAATTTAATCCATAACGATTATGTCAGAGGAAACGAAAGTGAACGGAACTGAAAACAAGGTCCGCTACAGTGACGAAGAACTCCAGGAGTTCAAGGCCATTATTCTCGATATGCTTGAAAAGGCAAAGAAAGAATACAAGACTTTGAGGGATGTCGTTACTCACGATTCCAGCAACGATATCGAAGATACGTCTCCTACATTCAAGGTAATGGAGGAGGGTGCGTCTACCCTTTCCAAAGAGGAGGCAGGCCAGCTTGCCCAGAGACAGTACAAATTTATCCAGAATCTCGAAGCCGCTCTCGTGCGCATCGAGAACAAGACGTACGGAGTATGCCGCATGACCGGCAAACTGATTCCTAAGGAAAGGCTCCGTCTTGTGCCGCATGCCACGCTGACGGTCGAGGCAAAGGAGATGATGAATAAAAACAAGTAGTCCCGATGAGAATTTCGAAAGGGACGAAACTCCTGATATTGGGCTTGTTGTTGGTCATAATCGATCAGATCATAAAAGTTCTGGTCAAGACCAACATGGCCATAGGAGAGCATTTCAGCGTCATCGGAAACTGGTTTCAGATATTTTTCATAGAAAACGAGGGAATGGCTTTCGGAATGAAGTTCGGCGGTCAGGTGGGGAAATTCCTGCTTTCGCTGTTCCGGATCATTCTTTTCGGTGCGCTGGTGTATTGGATCCGCGGGCTGCTGAAAAAGCCGGAGACCCCTGTCGGCGTCGTAGTCGGGCTGACATTGATAACGGCAGGAGCTTTGGGAAATATCATCGACTGTCTGTTCTACGGGCTTCTTTTCAGCGAATCTACATACACTGCTGTCGCGCAGTTTCTTCCTGAAGTGGGAGGTTATGCACCGTTCTTTTTCGGCAAGGTAGTGGACATGTTCTATTTCCCTATCATCGATACGACTTTTCCGGATTGGATGCCGCTTATCGGCGGAAATCCGTTCAGATTTTTCGCCCCGGTCTTCAATTTTGCCGACAGCTGCGTCACCTGCGGCGCAATATACCTGATTTTCTTCCAGTGGCGATTTTTTGCCAAGGACAGCAAACAGGAAGAAGCCGCTCCCCGAAAGAAAAGAGACAGACACTGAAAATAAAAACTACCTTAACCACCTTTGTCCGCCTCACCAACCAAAAATGTCCACATTACCGGAAAAATATGTTCCAGCATTGCCCATAATGCATAATCAGTTTTCAAGTAGTTACATGGTAGTTACATGAAATTTATATGACGCCCACAATGCAGGTAAAAGTAAATACCTTATCTATCAATAAATTATAAAATCATTATCATTTTATAATTTTCTCATGACTAATATTGTGCTGCATTACAGTTACATGGCAGTTGCATGAAATTATGCCCAATATGGTATGTACTTGACATACCGACGATTCTTGTTTTCCGGGTCGGCTTCCTTTATTAAATTGTTGTCTATTCCATCCTTTATAATTCTGGAAACCATCGGGTAGTTCTTCTGTTCGACCCCCAAACGCTCTCTGAGACTTTGATTTGTCATCAGTTCGCCTGACACATATTTGATACAAGCGTGTTGATAACAGGCCGCCAGCCGCTCTTGTTTATTGATTTCAGATAACGGACGATAAGAAAATAAACTAACGGTGGTCCTATTTTCAGAAACAGAAAACCTCATAGGCGGTAATTTATAAAGTTCGCTGTTAATAAGTGCCTTATCCATTCCACTTCCTTTTTCCTCACAGAAGCCCATTCTTCTCATTATATCGGCAAGACTTTCATTTCTGGATACATATTCATCTATGAACCTGTCTGTATTTATGAGCGGGAGTCCAGGATTTGAAATGTCCATGCGGTCTGAATATATTTCCACCATGGGAAAACCAAGTTTCGTAAAGTCTTGATGTATAATCATGTTAGCTATGATTTCACGAATGGTTATTTCTGGATACATTGTCACTTCTTTCCGTAAAACCTTGCCTATTTCTTCATTCGCAGGCAGTTGCCCTGTTATCCAGTCTATCATGTTTTCAAAAGAAAGTGCATAACCTTTTAAGAACATCTGTTCCCGTTCTGTCTCAATTTTATTCTTGCCTTTGTAGACAATTACCCTGACGGCTTTTCTTTTGAGATTGTCAAAATCCGCCAGATTCTTTGCAAACAGGATGGCTCCCAATTCAGTTATCGCCAGTCCTGTTTCATCCTCCGCAACAAGTTGTTCGGTTTTGAACTTTTCGATTATTGCCTGTTGTGTAGTGGGCATTGGCAGTTTCATCAAATCAAAGTAGGTTTCAACGGACAGCAATGAAATGATCTCCTGCATAGAAACATTGTTCTTTACAAGTATCTTATTCAGAGGTTTACCACTGCTCTTTTCCATATCTTGGCTTCCTTGTCTTTGAACATGGATAGTTTCTTAGTCAATGAACCGACACGGATATACGATACATTGCTAAACTCAACAGGGACATTTACTGCTGCCGGGATGCGATACATGGAAATGTGTTTGCCTTCGCAATAGTCAAACTCATATACTTCAAAGTCAATCTTCGGACTGAGCCTGAGAGACAACCACATTTCAAGTTCTTCATTTCCTTTTTTTGTGTGATTTTGCCTTGAAGGTAGTTCCCACTACTTCATGTGTAGTATCAGCTATTCCAAATATCAGATAACCGTATGGTTTGTTCCACAAGCAGGCTGAATTGGAAAGAGCAGACAGACGCTCTCCGATTTCTTCAGGGGAGTGAAAATTATGTTTGAACTCAACCCATTCCGTTTCATGTGGAAAATTTGTAAGTGTATTTATCAGTTTTATAAGTTCCGCTGTTCCCATTTTAAATAGTGACTTAGAAGACAAATATAATTTGTTCGTATGAAACTTTTTGAAATTATACTATAAAAAAGAGCATCAAAATTATGTAAAATCTTGATGCTCTTTTTTTTATGCTTTTTGCGGAGAGGGAGGCTCTCGAACCTGTACTATCTTAAAATATCACATAATCGCAAACGTCTATTAATAACCAGCTTATTACAATCATAATTAAATCTAAATATTATCGAATATCGCTCGCTATTTCAATTTTTGGGTGTATTTTTGGGTGCAGAATTTCAAACAATACTTCGGTAAATTTTAACCGAAAATTTAAAAATTTAACAATCGAGTCGGATAAGGCCGGCTCAAACCCTATAAAAGTTCATTGAAATATTGTCAACAGATGAATCTACAAGCAGCAGTAAT
>CALUSD010000185.1 GCA_944323295.1 uncultured Bacteroidales bacterium
CCATATACGAAAAAAGCACCTGCGATTTCTCTGCAAGTGCTTGATTTTCCGTGAGTTTTAAGAGTAGCGGGTCGCAGGATTGAACTGCGGACCTCATGATTATGAATCATGCGCTCTAACCAGCTGAGCTAACCCGCCATGAAACAGGCTTGAACATGCCTGAAAAAAGAACTGTTGAGATAGAAGGATTCGAACCCTCACTGACAGAGCCAGAATCTGTAGTGCTACCATTACACCATATCCCAATGACCCTTTTGTTTTTTGGGACAGCAAAGGAACAAAGGTTATTTGAAAAACCAATAAAAATCAGTTATTTTTCCAAAAATCTTTACAATCGGCTCTGCCGGCACACGTTATTCAGGACAAACAGGCGTTGACTTCGGCGAGACACTGACATTGTCCATCAGGACACCCGGGTCATAAATCGGCAAACAAGAGCACAGACGCATACACCTCGCATCCCTCGGACCTGCCGACAAACCCCAACTTTTCAGTAGTCGTGGCCTTTACAGATACATCCGACACCTCTACGGACATCAGTCCGGCCAAGGTTTCCCGCATGGACATGATATAAGGAGACAGTTTCGGCCGTTGCAGAGCAATGGTAATATCGGCATTCCCGACCCTGTACCCGGCTTCCGAAACAAGCGCCATCGTCCTTTTCAGCAGAATTTTACTGTCGATTCCGCGGAACTCGTCCGATGTATCCGGAAAATGATGCCCTATATCTCCGAGAGCCAAAGCGCCGAGAAGAGCATCGCACAATGCATGAATGGCGACATCCCCGTCCGAATGAGCCATGCAGCCGAGAGGACTTTCGATTCTGACACCGCCAAGATAAAGCGGAAGGCCTTCGGCCAATGCATGAACGTCGTATCCGTTTCCTGTTCTGATTTTCATATCCGATTTTTCTGCAAATTTAGAAACTTTTATCTTATCTTTGCTTGTTAAAGTGCCTGCGGCAAAACAGACGTCGGAGGCGAAAAATCACTTGTATGAAATTCAGTTTCGGTTTTTTCGGCACACAAGAGCATCGGGTTTTCAACTACAAGCCCAGATACTTCGACCCTGAGAAAGAGGCCTTGAAAGCGAAATTCGGACATGTTGACGGCCGCAATGAGAAAACGCCGTATGTGCCCGGCTCGTACATTCAGGGCAGTCTGAGGAACGGGAACTATCAGAAGACCAGACAGAGCGGCCGCACACAGGCCATCATCGGTCTCGTAGGACTCGTATTGTTTTTCATAGCCTTGGTGTTCATCGCCAAATTCTATACTCTGCTGTGGTAGAAGGATAAAACGATGGGACACAGGAGATAAAAGAAATCGAGGGGACAGGGGAAATGGATATCAAAATCCTGCCGAGCAACATAGCAAATCTGATAGCCGCGGGCGAAGTGGTCCAGCGGCCGGCTTCCGTCGTAAAGGAGCTTATGGAAAATGCAGTGGATGCCGATGCCGATACCGTCACTGTAGTCATTCAGGACGCAGGACGCACACTGATTCAGGTGATGGACAACGGATGCGGAATGTCTCCGGACGAAGCTGTGCTGTGCTTCGAAAGACATGCCACCTCCAAGATAACATCGGTAGAGGATCTGTCTGCCATCCAGACATTCGGGTTCAGAGGCGAAGCCCTGGCATCCATAGCAGCCGTAGCGGAAGTGACACTGAAAACGAGACGTGAAAACGATGAAGTAGGATGCGAAGTCGTGTTTGCGGACTCCCGGCACCTTTCCACACGGGAAGTCGCTGCGCCGAAAGGGGCGAACTTCGCCATACGGAATCTCTTCTATAATGTTCCGGCGCGGCGCAAATTCATCAAGTCGGACAATGTCGAAATGAAACACATCGTTTCGGAATTCCTGAGAATAGCCCTCACGAGACCGGAACTGAATCTGACCCTGACATCCAACGGGAAGGAAATCTATGTGTTGAAAAAAGCGAAATCTCTGAAATTCAGGATACAGGACCTGCTCGGGAGTTCCGTAGTAAACTCCGTCGTGGACATAGCCACCGAGACTTCGATAGTCGGCATATCCGGATTTATCGGCAGGCCCGATTCAGCACGCAAGAACCAGGGCAACCAGTACTTCTTCGTCAACGGCCGCTATTTCCGCAGCCCCTACCTCCACAAGGCTGTCCTCAACGCATACGGGCAGCTCGTTCCGGAAGGGTCATCGCCGTCCTACTTCATTTATTTCGAGGTAGACCCGCACACGGTAGACGTGAATATCAGCCCGACCAAGACAGAAGTCAAGTTCGAGGAAGACCACGTCATATTCCAGACCCTTTATGCATGTATAAAGGAAGCTCTCGGGAAAAGCTCGTTCGGCGACGCCATCGACTTCGACAGAGAAGGAGCTCCGGAAATACCGGTCCTGAGCAGAAAATACCAGGAAACCCACCCGGTATCGGACCCGGGAATCCCTTTCAACCCGGACTACGATCCGTTCCGGGACGACGGCTTCCCTTCCGAAACCTCCCCATACTCGAACACGCTCGGATATCCGGCCGGGCAGCAGCAGGAGCAAGCGGGACTCTATCCGGCAGGCAAGGGCAATGATGATGAATTCAGAGCGGAACGGAGCAGTTTTGCCATAGACCGCCGCGAAGACTACGGGAAACTGTTCGAAGACAAAATCCTGCCGTCCGCCCAGACATTGGTCGTAAAAGGCAAATACATCTTCACTCCGGTCAAATCCGGCGTCATGATCGTAAATATCCGGCGTGCATTGGAACGGATTCTGTTCGAGGAAAACATGAAAGCCCTGTCGGAAACCGGGAAAGCCACCCAGACATCGCTTTTTCCCGTGCAGGTCGGCATCGGCACTGAAAACATGTACCTGTTCTCGGAACACGCAGCGCTGCTGGAAATGTTGGGTTTCCATATAAGCCCTTCGGGCAATGACACCGTCGTCGTGGAAGGAGTGCCGCACGGCTTTTCCACCGCTCCCGCCGACATAGAGAAAATGCTTCCTGACCTGATTCTGGCGTTGTCGGACGACCATGTTTCAGCCCGGGAAAACATGCTTTCATCCTATGCGGAACGATTTGCGAAATTAGGAGCCATGAATGCATCTCCCGTACGCTCTCCGGCCGAAGCCCAGCGGCTCATAGACGACCTGTTCGCCTGCGGGAATACGGAATTTACAGAATCGGGGCACAGAATCATGTCTGTGCTGACCGAAGATGAGTTGAGCAAAATTTTCAAATAATCTGAAGACAATGAGTTATTATTCATACGACAACAATTCGTACGGCAGAGGCGGAGGATTCATGAGTTCCATACCTCCGGCAGTGAAAAATATTATCATCATCAATGTTCTCATGATGATAATAACTGCTCTGAACGAGCAATACATGATTTCCCATTTTGCCCTGTTCTACCCGACATCGCCGTACTTCAAACCGTGGCAGATCATCACCCACATGTTCATGCACGGCGGTTTCTGGCACCTTTTCTTCAACATGTACACCCTCTTCATATTCGGAACGGTGCTCGAAAGGGTCTGGGGGACAAAAAAATTCCTGATATTCTATTTCGTGACCGGACTCGGAGCCGCTCTCATGCACACCGGAGTCCAGTTCATCGAAGCCCAGGTATACATATCGAAGATAGCGGAAAATTCACAGCAGGCAATGGCTTCATACCAGGCGCTGAAACTCACACCTACCGTAGGTGCTTCAGGAGCGATATACGGTGTACTTATGGGCTATGCAATGCTTTTTCCGGACTCCGTACTCTCGCTGATTTTCCCGCCTGTATCCCTGAAAGCCAAATGGTTCGTCATCATTTTCGCTGTCATAGAATTAGTGACAGGCATTTTCAGCATCGGCGGCGGCATCGCGCACTTCGCACATTTGGGCGGCATGCTGTTCGGCTGGCTTCTTATCCTGTACTGGAAGAAAAAACGGAAAATGTATTAGACTTGTCGCCGGAGCACTGAATCTGAGACACAGCCATGAGTAAAAGTCTTATAGGAGGCATTACGAACAGGGTACTGATGTTGATTGCGGCAGCATTGTTAGTGCTGTCTTACATTTCCGCGTTCGTCAATCCGGCAGGGACATGGTACCTTATGCTTCCGGGTCTGCTGTTCTTTCCGCTCGCGCTCCTCAACGTTTTCCTTCTTGTATGGGCCATAGCGAGGCGGTCCCGTGCCTTTCTCATTCCGATAGTCGCGCTGCTGCCTACACTGTTTTTTGCAGGAAGATATTTCCAGACCGGAAATTCCGGGACAGTATTGCCGGAAACTTCCGGCAACAACATAAAAATCGTATCATACAACGTCGGCCGTTTTTCCAATATCCGCGATAAAAACGGAAAGGTCTGCCGCAAGGAGTGCGAAGATTCCGTATACGCATTTCTCAGACGGACGGATCCCGACATTATCTGCCTCCAGGAATATTACGCAAGCGATACGGAGGCTCTCAGGACAGCCATGGAGACATATTTCCATGACTACGACTACGACTTTTATGTATTTTCGGGAAAACACGGATGCTTCGGCAATATCATACTCAGCCGCTTGCCGATTCTCGGACAGGGTGTAGTCAAATTCGAACACAGCACCAACCTGGCCGTTTATGCGGATATCCGGGCAGGAGGAAAGGCGTTCAGACTGTACAACTGTCATTTTGAAAGCTACAATATTTCATATCCGGCGATAGTGAAAGGCCTGAAACATCGAAAAGACGGCATATGGAAAGAAACGGAGCGGAAAATGCAGCACTCGCTGTCCCTGCGTCCGGAGCAGGTGGACAAAGTATTGAGGCATATAGCCGACTGCCCTGTGGAAACCGTCCTGTGCGGAGACTTCAACGACAACCCTATGTCATACACTTATCAAAGACTGATACGCGGGCACCGCGATACGTTCTGCGAGGCAGGACACGGTTTCGGTGCGACATATTCGGTGCTGTGGCCGGCATTGCGCATAGACTATATATTCATACCGAAAACATTCGAAGCACTCTCCCATTCTTCGCCGCATGTAAGATTCTCCGACCATTACCCGGTCGTCTCCGTCATCTCGGCCGGTAATCTCACCCCGAGAGAAAGCGCTCCGTAGGAGAGCCGAGAAAACCGCCCGCAACATCACCCCGAGCAATGTCATCTCGAGCGTAGTCGAGAGATCTGCCAATATATAATCTGCCAATATAATCACCACCCAAACCACAACACCATGACCCCATCCACGAGCGAAACCATCCGTCAATCCCTGTCCGTCCTCCGTTCAGGAGGCCTTCTTCTCTACCCCACCGACACAGTCTGGGGAATAGGCTGCGACGCCACCGATCCCGCTGCCGTCGCAAAAATCTATGCCCTCAAGAAACGCTCGGACAGCAAATCCCTCGTTTTGTTGGCAAGCGACCTCGACATGATCGCACGGTACATCAGGGAAATCCCTGAAATGGCCATCCAGCTGATCGAAGTAAATGACAGGCCGATGACCATCATTTATCCCGGAGCCATGGCATCCGAGAGGCCTGCTCCGGGAGCCGAGCCCGTAAAGAGTCAGCATCTGCTTGCATACAACACTGTTGCAGAAGACGGTACTGTGGGAATCAGAATTCCCATGATGGATTTCTGCCGGGATCTGACAAAGCGTTTCGGACGGCCCATCGTTTCTACATCCGCAAACATCTCCGGAGAGCCTGCTCCCAAGACCTTTTCGGAAATCACGGATGCGATAAAAGCCGGAGTGGACTATATCGTAGATCCTGCGCTCGAAAAAGGCGCTACTGGACAGTCCTCTTCGATCATCAAAGTCGGGCTTGATGCTACCATCAGCATTATCCGCAAATAATGTGGAGGTGTCCCAGGAGGCGGAATTTCTGCGTTACGCTTGGTTCGAAAATCCTCATGTACGACAGTACACTGCGGTTTTCTCATCTTCGCAAGCCTTGAAATTCCGCCTCCCGGGGCACCTCCATTTCTGCTCGCTTTCGAATGTCCGGTGGACATTCTCATTAACCGCTCCCGACCTCGCCGGGACTCGTTGCAGAACTTCGATCTGCTCTTTCAGCGGTAGTTCGACAACTTTCAATAAGTCGAAATTCGTCGAACTCGCGTTATATCACTGCATATAATAATGATAGACCTCGAAGACTCCGACCACTCCGGCCGTTTCGGTCCGCAGCCGAGACGGCCCGAGATGGACAGGAACAAATCCGCATTGCACCGCAAACTCGGCCTCATCCCTTGAAAAATCACCCTCCGGGCCTATCAGGATACTCACCTTGGCCACTCCGTCCGCAAGACGGCTTTCCAACGCCTCCTTAATGGAAATTCTCGGACGGTCCTCATCCTCGAAGCAATAAGCTATCATTTTCAGCCCGTCCTGATCACGCATCTTTCCGATATACTCACGCACCGGCATTGCCTCGCCCAAGGCGGGCACCTTCCCTTTCAGAGACTGCTTTGCCGCAGAAACGAGGATTTTACGAAGTCTTTCAGTCTTGACGACCTTCCTTTCGGAATGCTCTCCGATGATCGGCACGATGCTGTCCACCCCGATTTCGCAAGCCTTTTCCACAAACCATTCATACCTGTCGATATTTTTCGTAGGGCACACAGCCATCTCTAAGTCATAATCATGTCCTCCCCAGTTTTCAGTGACCGACAGGATTTCCGCTACGGCGTTTTTGCCCGAATCCGACACAATCCTGCACCGGAGCAGTCCGCCATTGCCGTCGATGACGGCAGCCTCATCGCCTTTTTTATATCGCAACACCTTGATACAATGGCGTGTCTCCTCTTCGTCGAGGACTACGCTCTTTCCATCGGTATTCCCGGAATAGAACAATTCCATAATTTACGTATTTTTGCAGGAACAAAGATAAGACATTATTATGTACATAGGATTGCTTTCCGACACTCACGGAATATTCGACGAGCCTTTCAGGCAATTTTTCGGGCCGGTAGACGAAATATGGCATGCCGGCGACTTCGGCTCCATTGCAGTCGCCGACGCAATATCGGCATTCAAACCGCTGAAAGGAGTCTTCGGCAACTGCGACGGGAACGACATCAGACTCGACTATCCGGGATACCAGCTGTTCATGTGCGAAAAAATGAAAGTCCTCATGACCCATATCGGAGGCTATCCGGGACGCTACGACCCGCGGGCACGGGCCCTGATCGACGAATTCCGACCGGATATTTTCGTGTGCGGGCACTCCCACATACTGAAAGTGGTCAACGACCGCAAACGGAACATGTTGGTAATCAACCCTGGTGCAGCGGGGCTGCAAGGCTTCCATATAGTCAGGACCGCCCTTCGCTTCCGTATAGAGAATACGGAAATCAAGAACATGGAGGTCTTCGAGCTTCCGCGGACGAATATGAAATAACCGTTACCCGAACGGGAACAGCAACGGCAGGACCGCCACCATCACGATACCCATTATGATCTGAAGAGGCAGACCGACTTTCACGTAATCCATAAAAGTATACTGCCCGGCAGGCATCACCAAGGCATTCGGCGGAGTCGAAAACGGAGAGGCGAAACACATGCTCGCGGCCACGGTCACCGCGAACAGAAACGGCACCGGGCTGACACCGAGCTGGACGGCGCTCTGCAAGGCAATCGGCGCCATAAGGACAGCAGTCACGGTATTGCTTATGAACATGGTCATAAGCGACGCCGTGAAATATACCCCGGCAAGTACGGCCACCGGACCCAAATCGCCCAAACCTCCGGTCAAGGCTCCGGCTATGACACCGGAAACCCCCGTCTTTTCAAGTGCCAGCGACATGGGCAGCATGGCGGCAAAAAGCACTATGGTTTCCCAGTTTATGGTCTTGTACGCCGCCTCTACATTCCTGAAACAGCCTGTCAGCACCATCAGCACGCCTGCTATCATCACCGCAGTGACAGGCGCCACCGGGATGAAATCGAAAACCATCATCACCACCATCAGTATCATGATCAGGGCCGCGACCGGAGCCTTGTAGTCAAGAGTGACCCGC
Organism: uncultured Bacteroidales bacterium; assembly: GCA_944323295.1. Classification (GTDB taxonomy): domain Bacteria; phylum Bacteroidota; class Bacteroidia; order Bacteroidales; family UBA932; genus Cryptobacteroides. The sequence goes on from CALUSD010000185.1 coordinate 7,978, forward strand.
GCCGCTTCCTCGAGAGGCTGACCGAGCACCACCCACTGTGTATCCTCTTTGCTCAGTCGCGCTATATCCGGCCATGTGCCCTGCACTAACAGTACATCACCGCTATGCATCTTCACGTCCCCGAGTTCGTGAAGTATATATTCCTGTTTGCGGCGGATTCCGAGGACATTTACATTGAAACTGTCTCTGAAACCGGCCTCCTTGATACTCTGGTTTATCATGTTCGAAGACGGCATAAGCACTATTTCCGCTATTCCGATATCATAGAAAGCGAGTGTCTTGCCTGCATAGGCAGCCTCCTCGGAAATATGCGAATCGAGCATTTCCATCCTGTAGTCTTCAGCGAATCTTCCGACTCCGTCCTCGCTTCCGGTCACATACAGAACGTCTCCGGGATTTATCACCGTATCGGCGGATGCCAGTTCCTGGGTCACAGTCTTTAAAAACCTGTGCTGTGCAGTTTCCCCGCGTCTTATTTCCAATATATTGAGCTTGTATCTTCTTCTGAGATCAAGAGCCTGCACGGTCTGGCCTGTTATCGAAGAATTTTCCGGAGCCCTGAGCCTGAACAGATTTTCGGAAAGGCTGTATTCATGGGCCAGCTGTGCCAGCGTTTTGCCCGACCGTTTGGCATCAGCCTTCTTTTCATTCTTGGAAAGAAAAATTTTCGACAGCGGCCACAGCACTATGATGCCGGTAGCGAGACAGATCAGGCCCACCGGAAGGAACGAAAAGAAAGACAGTTCTCCATAACCCGCACCTGTCAGGGTATCCTGGATGATAAGGTTGGGAGGAGTACCGATAAGCGTCATCATGCCGCCCATGCTGCTGGCAAAGGCAAGCGGCATCAGAAGCCTGCTCGGACTCATCCCGGCATTATGGGCCAGACTTACCACTATCGGAAGCATGAGCGCGACCGTGCCGGTATTGCTGACGAAAGCCCCTATACCCCCTGTAACGAGCATCACGAGAAGAAAAAGTTTCAGTTCGCTTTTCCCGGCCAATTTCAGAATTTTCGAACTGATCATTTTCGCAAGCCCGGTCTGGAAAATAGCCCCTCCGACCACGAACAGGCCTATCATCATGATTACCACCTGATTCGAGAAGCCGGAAAGCGCCTCTTCTGGAGTCAGTATCTGGAAAATCAACAGAGCCAACAGTGAACACAGCGCCACTATGTCCGACCGGAATTTCCCGGAAACAAAGAAAGCGGCAGCCGCGACGAGTATCAGAACAGTTATCAGCATTGTCGTAAGAATTCAAAATTTTTCAAATTTAGAAACTGTTCGGGTTTTATTCAAAATTTCATGGCCTCGGTTTGAAAATTTTGCAGGATTTTTCAGCAGTTGTTCAGGAATCTGTTTTGAAATTTTTCAATAAAATTTCACCAAGTATTTTCATTGTCGTATCTTTACCGCAACGTCATCCCGAGCTACGTCATCTCGAGCTACGTCATCCCGAGCGAAGTCGAGGGAGCTGCTCGGGCGAAGCCAAGGGACCTACCCGAGGGACCTGTTAACATACTGAATTAATTAACCCAAATATGCCCCCAAAAACAAAAACAGTCTGGTTCTGCTCAGCCTGCGGCAACGAAAGCCCCAAATGGATGGGACGTTGCCCGGCCTGCGGAGAATGGAATACCATGGTAGAAGAAAAAATTGAGATGCGGAGCAATGCCAAAAGGTCGGATGCCCGCTCCGCCGGGCAATGTTCACGGCCTCTCACGCTGCCGGAAATCGACTCCACCGAAGAAAGCCGGAAATCGCTCAACAGCGCCGAGATGGACAGACTGCTCGGAGGCGGCATCGTGGAAGGCTCCCTCGTCCTCATTGCAGGGGAACCCGGCATCGGGAAATCCACCCTTTCCCTGCAGATTCCCCTGCACTGCCATGGACTCAAAACGCTGTACGTGACAGGTGAAGAAAGCGCCAGACAGGTAAAGCTGCGGGCTTCACGGCTCGGAGGGGACGGAAGCGACTGTCTGATATTCAGTGAAACATTGATGGAAAACATCATTGCCGAGGCAAAAAAGAACATACCGGACCTGATGATAGTGGACTCCATCCAGACAGTCTACACACAGGCCATGGAATCATCGCCAGGCTCCGTATCTCAGATAAAGGAATGCGCCGCGATGCTGCTGAGATTGGCCAAGGAAAGCGGGATTCCTGTCATCCTCATCGGTCATATCACCAAAGAAGGCAGCATAGCAGGGCCAAAAGTCCTGGAGCATATCGTAGACGTTGTCCTGCAGTTCGAAGGGGACAACACCGGCGCCTACCGTCTGCTGAGAAGCATCAAGAACCGTTTCGGCTCCACCTCAGAAATGGCCGTATTCGAAATGACCGGCACGGGACTGCGCGAAGTAAGCAATCCGTCGGAAATGCTCATTCCGATGCACGGGCAGGGACTGAGCGGAATAGCCGTAAGCGCGATGCTCGACGGCTCGAGATCGTTTCTTATCGAAGTTCAGGCCTTGGTAAGTTCTGCGGCATACGGAACTCCGCAACGCTCTGCCACAGGTTTCGACGTACGCCGGCTGAACATGCTTTTGGCCGTATTGGAAAAGCGTGCAGGATTCCGCCTCGGAGTCAAGGATGTATTCCTCAATATGGCGGGAGGACTGAAAGTCTCGGATCCGGCCTGCGACTTAGCTGTCGTATGTGCGGTCCTGTCGTCGAATTTCGATTTTGCCATCCCGTCGGAAACATGTTTTGCCGGAGAAGTGGGGCTGAGCGGGGAAATCAGGCCTGTATCCCAGACTGAAAGACGTATCGCCGAAGCGGCAAGACTTGGCTTCAGGAAAATCTATGTTTCCGCATTCGGGGCTGCAAACAACCACCCGGACGGAATAGAAATCGTCCGGGTGGCGGATATTCCTGCCCTTTGCAGGTCGTTGTTCAAACAATAACGGCGGAGCGGGGAATCAATGGTCAGGAACGGCATCGATTCTCCGCCCGACCGTTATGGATTTCTTCGAAATCATTCTTTTCCAGCCAGGTGGCACTCCCACTTCCAGGCCGCAGCCAGCGTCTCTTCTACCGTACGCTCGGCTTTCCAGCCCAATTCATTGTTGGCGAGGGTGGTATCGGCCCAAATGGCAGTAGTGTCCCCTGCACGGCGCGGTGCGAACTTGTAATTCAGTTTCAGATTGTTCACGGCCTCGAATTTGGTCACGAGTTCCAGCACCGATACCGGACGACCGGTACCGATATTGAAAATCTCGTAATCTTTCTTCATCTTCCCGTCTATCATTCGGGCCACGGCGGCAACATGGGCTTTCGCCAAATCCACCACGTCTATATAATCCCTGAGGCATGTCCCGTCCGGAGTAGGATAGTCGTTCCCGAAAATGCTCAGGCACTCGCGTTTCCCGATAGCAGTCTGGGTAATAAACGGAACGAGATTGTTTGGCACGCCGCGAGGAAGTTCTCCGATCAATGCCGACGGATGCGCTCCGATAGGATTGAAATACCTCAAGGCAATACCTTTCACCGGGCCGAGCTCCATGGCGCCTGCATGGATTTCCTTTCCGTATGCCCCGGTAGCTCTCACCACATCCACGAGAATATCTTCGCAAATCTGCTTCGTAGCTCCGTATGAGCTCGTAGCCGGCTGACGCGGAGACTCCTCGGTCACAGGAAGTTTGTCGGTCTCGCCGTACACTGTGGCGGAAGAGGAAAAGAGAACATTGCACCCTCCATGATTTTTGGATGCATCCAGTATGTTCAGGAAAGATGTCAGGTTGTTCTTGTAATATTTGATAGGCTCAGCCACGGATTCGCCCACAGCCTTGAAAGCTGCGAAATGAATCACGGCATCGATTCTGTATTTCTCGAATATCATATCCACCGATTTCTGGTCGCAGCAGTCGATCTGCTCGAACGGAATATCGTCCTTCCCGGTGATTTTCTTCACACCGTTGAAACAGGTCAGATCGCAGTTGGACAGATTGTCGGCTACTACGACATCATATCCGGCTTCGATAAGCTCCACAGTAACATGGCTTCCGATGTAGCCAGCGCCACCGGACACCAAAACGCATTTTTTCTTCTGATCCATAATATATTAGTGTTATTTGACATTTTCATTCAGTCATCCTCTCCATTGTCATCTCGTGCAATGTCATCCCGAGCGTAGTCGAGGGAGCAGTCGAGGGGCAGTCGAGAGATCTGCCTGTAAATTTCCCCAAATCATACAAAAATAGTAAATTTGAAGCGTTTAACAAATCGACCATGTCAACATTTTCTTTTTTTAAATATTTTTTCTCTTTTTTTATCCTGATTTTTCTTTTTCTGAACATTGTGCCGGCGCATCCGGCAGAAACCGGAGACACTATCGACAGGAAAAATCATGTTGAAGCCTATCTCGACCGTATGTTGGAAACAGAGTTGGGCAATGCAGCCGTCGGCGTACTGGCATTGTCCCCTTCCGGGGACACCATCGTGGCAATAAATCAGGACAGGCTTCTCATTCCGGCATCGAACATGAAACTTGTTACGACCGGGGTTGCACTGCACCGTCTCGGCTCCGATTTTACTTTCAGGACACGGCTCGGATATTCCGGCAGCATCATCGACAGAGTCCTGAAAGGAGACCTTTATATCATGGGAGGAGGCGACCCCACCCTCGCTTCGGATGACAGTATTGCAGTAGAATTGCCTGCTCTGTTCCGGGAATGGACGATAATTCTCAAAAAAGCCGGCATAGAAAGGATAGACGGCCACATCATAGGAGACGACCGCTATTTCGACCTTCCGATGCCGGAAGAGCAGACATGGCAATGGGATGACTGCGGAACCTACTACGGAGCCGGCACCAGCGCACTGACATTTTTCGAAAACATCCAGAGTTTCGACGTCTCCCCCGGGCCTGAAACCGGCTATCCGGCCACTGTTTCTGAAAAATATCCCGTATGTCCATGGATGTCCTACAGTTTCGACTGCACGACAGGGGAGCCTGGCAGCGGCGACAAACTGTATTATTACACCTCCGATTTAGCTCCTGTCGGAGCAATGAGAGGGACTTTCGCTGTCGACCGCGCTCCGAAAACCCTCGAGTGCAGCAACAAATTTCCGGCTCTCACCTGCGCGGCATATTTTGCAGACTGGATAGAAACAGCAGGGATTTCCTGCTCCGACGGTCCTGCCGATACAGGACTTTTCATTCCGGAAGACGGCATCGCAAACCCGGAGGACATCCGTATCTTGGGAGAAACGGCCTCGCCGGCATTGCTCAGAATAGCGTTCGAAACTAACCATGAAAGCAACAATGTCTATGCAGAAACCCTGTACCACACGTTAGGCAAGGAATTATACGGCTCGGCCGGCTACGAAGCCTCTGCCATGGCTGTCCGCAGACTGCTCTCAGGCCTCGGACTCGACAGCCGGTCAGTCTCTGTCCGTGACGGCAGCGGCCTTTCGAGGCACAACCTCCTGTCGCCGTCATTTATCTGCTCGTTCCTTCAAGCCATGACCGAAAGTCCGGAATTCGACAATTTTACGCACACTCTGCCTTCTCCGGGCAGCACCGGGACCATGCAGAGCGTCATGCCCGAGTACGACAGGAGCCTGACAGAAAGAATAAAACTGAAAAGCGGCTCCATGAGCGGAGTGAAATGTTTCAGCGG
>CALUSD010000186.1 GCA_944323295.1 uncultured Bacteroidales bacterium
TATTTGTCGTTGGTCTTATTGCACTCATTCCTTTGCTGACTTGGTTAGAATTCGGAATCAATATTCTAATTGTCATATTGATTGCCATTGCTCCGATAATTTGGATTATAAGTCTTCTTTTCAAAAATAGAAATGATACTAAATAAATTCAATTAAATCTGAAATGCCAAACTTTAAATTCCGGAAGCTTTGGTCTGTGATGAAGATCATTATCAGATCATTGTGTTATACTGTATTGTTTCTGAAAGTGTCGTGCATAATTATCGTTATTCTGGGCTATTATTGCTGTGACTAGTTCTTGAAAATGTTATGGAAACAATCGTTTTTCTTATTGCCGCAAGAATTATAATCACGGTCTTAGTGGCGCAGTTTGGTAAAGATCGGAAAATAGGCATTTGGTGGAGTCTTGTTGTTTGTCTCATTTCTCCTCTGATAGGACTTGTTCTTATCCTGTGTTCAGAGAAAAAAGATGTTGGGCTCTGACGACAAAATCTAATCTTTGCCGAGCAGCCATTCCCAGGCAGGTATTACATCAATTCTCTTTCCGGACATTTGGAATGTATCTTTTTCATCATCGGTTATTATCAGTAGGTTGTCACATCCGGTGACCGACGAAGCTTCTAACAGCCCTTTGATTTCACGTTCACGGGTTTCATAATCCGCCATACTCCATGTCACTTGAATGAGCCGGATGACTTTGTCTTCCCGTTGAAGCACGAAATCGCATTCTGCATTGCCGTGATAATATGAAATCTTGTCGGACGGAAGCCTGTTCCGGTAAAGTTGGAGAAAGACTGTATTTTCCAAATTCTTGCCTTTGTCGTTGCTTTGGGGCATAAGTACAGCGTTGCGAAGCCCTGTATCTATACAATAGAACTTGTCCAATGATTTACGTTCCTTTGCCAAAGAACGGTCATATTTGGAGATTCGTATAAACATGAAAATGCTGCATACATAATCCGCCCAAAGATACAAATCATCTTTACTTGTTTTAAGTCCCTGTGACTTTATATCATTATAAATGGCATTGATGGATGTCGGTTTGGTCAGATTGGCCATAATTCGTTTTACGAAGTAACGCATCACTCCGGTATTGGTTATTTGATAATGTTCGGCAAGGTCGCGCAATATCATTGTATCAAAATATCCATGAAGCAGTTTCAGTTGTTCCGACCGGGATGTGGCAAGCACGATTTCAGGGAATGCACTCGATTGGTTATACACTTCGAATGCACTCTTCAGCCGTGCCCTGTCTTGTTCTAAAAAACTGTCCGTGGCAATTTTCCTGAAGCGGCAGAATTCGTTGAAAGAAAGGGGATAAGTCTCATATTCCAACGGATAGCCGCGTAAAGCGGATCCAAGTTCAGAGGAAAGCATTGAGGCATTGCTTCCGCAGATATAAATGTTCCTGCAATAGGATTTGTAGATGCGAAATACGAAATATTCCCAGTTTTTTATAAGTTGTATCTCATCAAAGAACATATGTACATCCTTTACAGGAATGTCTGGAAACATTTCCATATATGCCGTAATCACATCATCCAATTCATCGGATGACATATTGACAAGGCGTTCATCATCAAATCCTATCCACATTATATTCTCTTTGGGAACGCCGTTATTTACAAGGTCATTGATGGCAATCTCCATCATTGTAGACTTGCCGCATCGCCTTACTCCTGGTACTGTGATGATCTTTTTCCTGCCAATGGGCAATTTTGTATCCCGCTCTATCACTTCGAACGGAATTTCAGCCTGTCTGATGGCAATCAGCGATTTGATAATGTCCTTTCTCATAAAACTTCTATTGCATGACAAATATAAATATTATTTCCTTTTTTACAGGAAAAATTTTGGAAAAGTTTCCTTTATTAGGGGAATCTTTTTGCTGTGGCGGTCTTTTATTGATTATCAAGGATTTTCGATGTGTATTCGGCAGGTTGGCCGATTTTCATTCACCAAGTTGGCGGTTTTTTGTCAGGCAAGTTGGCTGTTTTCTATTATACAGCAGCAACACGCAACCGTCGGATTTGCTCTAATCACAATTTCTTTTGCTCTAACGACAAAAATCGCGTTCTGTTCGGGGCGGAGACGGAAAAGGACAGGAAGAAGTTGCTAAATTTATATATTACGAATTATAAAAATGTCAATCATGAAACGAATTGCAATCTTTTTGTCTGCGGCATCGCTTGCTGTGACGGGTATGATATCTTGTGAAAAGGAGCCTGATACTGAAACTACGGTATCGGTAGAGAGTGTAAGTCTTGACAAGAACGCACTTGCCATTGTACTTGGAATTGACGAAACAAAGACATTGACTGCGACGGTCTATCCCGAGACTGCGACGGACAAGACCGTAAAGTGGGAAAGTGCCGACCCGGAGACGGCATCGGTGGATGAAAACGGGGTTGTCAAGGGTCTGTCGGCAGGGGAGACTGTCATCTTCGCAATAACGGAGGACGGAGGCAAGACTGCGAGGTGCGATGTTTCGGTACTGGAGGCTTTATCTGGTCACGGGTATGTTGACCTCGGTCTAAGCGTCAGTTGGGCTGCCTGCAATGTCGGGGCTGATAGCCCGGAGGAATACGGCGATTATTTTGCGTGGGGCGAGATTACCCCGAAGGATGAGTACACGAAAGAGAATGCCATCGAAATAGATAATGATATAATCTCCATCACGGGCTCGGAGAAATATGATGCGGCCCGTGCGATCTGGGGCGCTCCATGGCAGCTTCCGACAAAAGTTCAGGTGGAAGAACTGTTGGAAAAGGGTGAATGGGAATGGTCTGAGATGAACGGATGCAGAGGCTGTAAAGTCACCGGGCCGAACGGAAATTCCATATTCCTCCCTGCGGCAGGAGAGATTCAGGGATCATCTCTCCTTGAAGAAGGTTCGTGTGGCTCTTATTGGACCGGCGAACGATGGTCACACATGCTTGATTATGGAGAACATCTATTTATTAACGGCGACGCCAACTACTTCGATAATATTGGGATGCCTCGCTTCTATGGCGCCTCCGTCAGACCCGTTGTCGGACCTGACGAGTGATTTTGAGCCTGTCGGCCAGACTGGATTTCCTTCTCATACAATAAGTCAGACAACTCATTGAAGTAATCCAAAGTTTCAGGAAGAAAAACGATTTTCATTTGTTATGCGTATTGATAAGTTGTCTGATATGATCCAATGCTCCGTCTTTGAATTCTTTGAAAGAAATAGCTCTCGCCAAATCCTCATCAGGTTCCAAATACTCCGTCTGTCTAAGTGTAAATGTCTCATTCCGACCTCTCTGGATAATGATATCCTCTTTCCGTGCCAAATCCAGATACTTTTTCATGTTGCTGCGCAATTCCGATGAACTTATTACTCTCATACCATATTAAATTTAGTTGTACACTATAATGTACAAAAATAGGGAATTTTTCATGGAATATCAGACAACTTCAGGAAAAATATCGGACACATGTTCAAGAGCATTATTTATAAAGTCTCGAATTTTGTATTTTTGCCGTGAAATTGTACTGAAAATGAAGACAGGAATCAGGAATCTTATTTTGGCCGGAGGGGTTGTGATGACCGTTCTGGCGGCAGTGTACGGCTGTTCTGCTGATAATGCTCCCCGTCTGAACAGGGCTGAAAAGGACATCATCGATGCGGATGGAATTATGCGGGTGCTGACAGTGGACGACAGGGAGGATTCACTGGTCCTCCGCTCAGAATGCACAGATTTTCCTTTGAAAACATTACGCTCGGAGCGCTTCGGGCGGCTTGCCGACAGGATGATAGCTACGGTCACCGATTCCACGCAGGACGGAGTCGGCATAGCAGGACCGCAGGTGGGCCTGAAAAGACGTGTGGTCGCCGTCCAGAGATTCGACAAGGCAGGTGAGCCGTTCGAGGTCTATCCAAATATTCGTGTGGAGTACCTGTCTGACGAGAAACAGACCGGACCTGAAGGGTGCCTGTCCATACCGGAAATATACGGGAACGTGGAACGTTCGCAGACAGTCGTCATCAGCTACACGGACATGCATACATTCAAAACGGTCCGTGATACTGTAGAAGGCTTTACTGCCGTCATATTCCAGCATGAGACGGACCATCTCGAAGGTATACTGTTTACTGACAAAATGCTGCCGGCGCTGTGACGGCAGACCGTCAGCATTATTCTACATAATAGACATAATCCGGTTTCCTCGGTTTCGGCTGCGGGGCTTCCTGTGCAGGGTATCCGATGATGCAGTTGCCGATGCCTTCGTAGTTGCCTTCGATTCCCCATTTTTTCAGCAGGGCTTTGCCTTCTTCGCTCTCGAATACCTCCTTTGCCCGATGTATCCAGCATGTGCCTAATCCGACGGCATGGGCGGCATTCATAAGATTGCCCATAACGAGGGAGCCGTCATACAGGTAGGTCGGTATGTTTTTGTCCGCCAGGACAATCAGGACTGCCGGCGCACCATAGAAAGGATCGCTGTCGGAGCCCATCACCTTTGCGTTCAGCATCGAGATGTAGTCGCGGGTTTCCCTGTCGGTGACTGCGACGATAACAGGGGATTGTTTTCCCATACCTGTCGGTGCATACGTGCCGGCTTCTATGACTTGTTTGAGAAGTTCCATGTCAGGAACAGAATCTTTGTAAGCGCGGATGGCTCTGCGTGTTTTCAGATTTTCGATGGTTTCATTTTGTCCCATGGCAGTTTCATTTTGAGGTGCATTGTTGCATGCTGCCAATATCCCGAGCAGCAGTGCCAACGATAAAATACGATGTTTCATGCGAATGGTTTTATTGTTTTCCCAAAGATAAATATATTTGCAGACTTTTTAGCAAGAATGCAATGCAACAGTTGAATCATGATTTGTCAGATGGAGCGGAATATGATATCGAGAAATAATATTAAAGTCATCGCTTTCGATGCGGACGACACCTTGTGGGCAAACCAGCCGTATTTCGATGAAGCGGAGGAAAAACTGTGCTCTATCCTTTCTGAATACGGGGAGCCGGAGCACATAAAGTCGGAGCTTTTCAAGACGGAGATGCAGAATATGGACGAGCTCGGATACGGAGCCATGGCATTTACCCTGTCGATGGTGGAGACGGCCTTGAGGTTGAGTGCAGGAAAAATTCCTGCAATGAAAATATCCGATATATACGGGCTCGGACGGTCGTTGTTGAGGATACCAGCCACACCGCTCGAAGGTGTACGTGAAACATTGGAGAGACTGTGCTCGTCTGCTGCATACAGGCTGATAGTCGTCACCAAAGGAAACATGTTGGACCAGGAACATAAATTGGAGCGTTCCGGACTGAGGGGGTATTTCAGCCATGTGGAAATCGTTTCCGACAAGACTGAAAAGACATATTCCGATCTGTTGTCATTCCTGTGTATCGATGCATCCGAACTGCTGATGGTCGGAAATTCGTTCAAATCGGATATTTCTCCCGTCCTGCAGATCGGAGGTTATGGAGCTTATATTCCGTTCCATGCCACCTGGCAGCACGAAAAGACGGATGAATATGCACATCCAAACCTTTTGCGGATAAGCCGTTTTCAGGAACTGGGGGATTTGCTTTGCTGACGTCGGTCCGGTACACTGCCGTACCTTTTCGTCCTCATCACAGTATCTGCGTGATGAGCGGGATGCTGAGTATCGAGAGGAGGGTGGATATCAGGATGCCCTGGACCATGACGGTCTCGTCTTTCCCGTACTGGAGACAGAACATTGCACCGTAGGTGCCCACAGGCATTGCTGCAAGCACCGTATTTATTCCGAGAATATCTCCGCTGAAGCCGATCAGTCTGGTGAAATAGAAAATTACTATCGGCAGTATCAGCAGGCGGAGGATCGATATGCCCCATACCAATTTCCCGGAGAAAATTCTTTTCAGGTCCATCTGTGCCATGGATGTGCCTATGATCAGGAGGGCGGCAGGGACGGTGATGTTTCCGAGGAGGGTTATCGGGGTGGTTACTATATTCGGCAGCCCTTTGATGTCGAATACGACTATCAGCGTGGACAGGTAGCAGGCTATCATGGCGGGGCTTACGAGTATCTTCCAGTCCAATTTCAGCCCGCCCGGACCGCCCTGTATCATTTTCTTTCCGAGCGAAAAGGCGAGAAGCGTAAACGGAATGTTGAGCAGGCTCGCATAGAAGATAGCGTATTTGCCGAATATGGAGGCCACTATCGGATAGCCTATGAAGCCGACGTTTCCGAAAGTCAGCATGAATCCGTATATCCCTTGCATGTCCTTGTTTTTCGTGATGATGCGGGACAGCAGCATTGCTACCGCAACGAAAAACGCGTATGTCACGCATCCTATGGCAAGCACCGGCAGAATCAGGTCCTTGTCCGGGGAAATGTCTCCCATCACGGATGATACTATCAGGCACGGACTGCTGATATTGATCACGAACACCGACAACTGCTGTGAGAAGCGTCCGTCTATTATCTTGAGTTTTGCTGCACCGTATCCCACGAGAATCAGGATGAAAAGCGCAGCCATCTGGGAAATAATCGTCAACATGTTTTATTGGCAGTTTATCGCTTCCTTAATTTCGGGGCGCAAAAATAGCGGTTTCTGCCGGAATACGAAATTTTTTTCGGAGAATTTTGCGTGGCTGCTTGCGGTGGACAGCTGTATTATTCTGCAAGATTGCCCTTTCTGAAATCGACGACAGCTTTATCTGTCAAAGCCATTTCTGTGAAGAAACAAGTGTGTTCATTGTCCGTCGGGCTCTGAGAACTGATGCCGATAAGCAATTTCGCAGGGAAATCATTTCTATAGAGGCGAGCCATATGCCATATTTTGCCATCTTCTGAAAAATAGCTGCCGAGAGAGGTGCCATCGGAAGATAATCTCATATAGACGTACGGGCCGCTGATTGCCTGATGGTTGTTGTCATCAGAAGTGCCTAATGTACGGACCGACACCACTCTGTGAGCCCCATACTCATCCTGTTCAAAACATAATTTTTGACAATGAGTGTCATTTTCGTATGCGTATATCACTCCAGCCGAATATGTCCCGGTTTCAGTGAACTCAGGCTGTACTTTAGCCGTGAAAGTGAAAGGCTTGGTATTGTCAACCTCTGTAAAGATGACAGCAGAGCTATTGACAACGCTTCCGTCCGGGGAACGGAAATAATCAGTTTGGGGACCAGCCACAAACTTGAGGGTATCGCCAAGAAGTGTGATACCGTCCTCTGCGCCGTTTTTAGATTTTGTAAAACTGATACCTCCTATATTTATGTTGCATGTGGAGAGTTCAACATTTTCAGTTGCAGCCTTCTCGTCGAAACTTCCTGTTTTTTCCCTTGACCTTTTTTGCGCGCATCCAGCTATTGCCAGACTAACAATGATTGTGGTAAATACCAATTTTTTCATTATGATATCAATTTGATTTTTACTGAATTGCAACTTCTTTATGAAAAAGATGCAACCGCAAAATTAAATAGAATACAAGATGCAAGCAATACTGATTTTTAACCAATCATGAAGCCGGACGGTACGTTAAATCAGATTCATCCTTAATGCAATTTCTACCGCTGCTGCGGTATTTGCAACTTTTAATGCGGCTAAAATATCCTGACGATGCCGATTGACAGTATAGATTGATATGTTTAAGTCGCTGGCAATCTGTTTACTTGATACACCTTTGGCTAAGAACGACAGAATCTCAAGTTGCCTGTGGCTAAGAATCTTACGGTCACTTGCTTCGTATGTGTCTCGTTCAACCGTTTCGCCTGTCAATAGATTGATTATGATCCCGTCTTGCCTGTTATGAGAAACGGGGTACGGAATATAGGTACATAGACCGAGTAAAACGCTGCCGTCGGTGCTGCAGCTGAAATATCTTGTCGTATGGAGCATTTTTACCTTTTCATTGCTTCCGTTCCGGTAAAGACTGAGGATGCATGAAGCTGAAAAATTTGTCTTTTCTTGTACGGGGAGTCCTTTTATGAAGTTGAAAAAACGGAGTTCGAGCACATGTCGTTCAACAAGCTCATTTTCGGTGACTCGGCTGAATATGATGTTCTCAAAGGCTGAATTTCGGTCAATCATATATTCCGGGAGGAGCATTATGTTCCGGCCGAATTTGCCAGAGTAAATATGACATTCATTGTTTTGAAAATCAGATACAACTGCTATGCCCTCTGTCGCCAAGGCATATTTATTCGCACATGCTTTTGCTTGAGCAAGCAGAGAGTCTCTATTTTCGACACCATGAAACTGTTGTTCAGTCAAAAACGACTTTAATTTATCCTCTTGCTTCATTATGAATTGATTTGGTCATTTTTTATCATTTCAGATGGCGCCATTTGATCTGGTTTTGCAATAAAATTACAAATAATCGATGATTTTGTCAATTGTACGATAGTACACCTTTCTTGATTGTGTTATGGTTTAGCACAAATAAATGATAAATTTGTACCGTATCATTTCAGGACACGTATTAAACGATAAATATATGACAGTAGAAGAAGCATTGCAGATTGCACTTGACGCGCATAAAGGGCAAAAGGACTTGGACGGAAAGCCAGCTATACTGCACCCGATTGCGGTCGGCATTATGGGCAGTAATGACGCAGAAATCAAGGCAGGTTTTCTGCACGATGTTGTCGAGGACTCGGATTTGACGATTGATGATTTGCGCAGCAAAGGTGTGGACGAGGATGTGCTCGCAGCATTGGAACTGCTGACCCATGACAAGGAAACGGACTATTTCGAGTATGTGTACAGGATAGCGCATTCCGGCAACTATACCGCCATACACACCAAGATCAACGACTTGAAACACAATTTCGACCGTGGCAGGAAGTCGTACAAGAGAGCAAAGGAACTGAACGACACTGAAAAGGCGGAACGGCTTAAAGGTATCAACGAGAAGCATCGGAAAGCCTTGCAGATTCAATCTTGCCGAATCGTATGCGCTTGTACGCATTGACTCCCCTCGGTAGAGTTCAAAAAAGCAGACATCCATTTAGGGGTAGATGTCTGCCTTCATTGCCTATAATCATCTTTCAATGCCTGATCGGTTGTCGTGTGGGAGACCTTCTGAAGTTGACCAAGAGCAGTGTGATAGACGGAGCGGTGGAGTATATTCCACGGAAGACGAAAGACGGCAGACCGCCGATAGTCTTGGAGACAATCTCCTGCCGTTCATAGTATCTTGCCCGCAGAACTTTCGTCGGGAATTTGTACAAACAGGTAAAATACCTTAATTTAGTAGGCGCGTTGAGCGGACACAAGGAAGGAAGCCGGGCCTTTGCCCGTTACCGCGCAATCGATGACGAGATGAAGAAAGAGTTGGTTAATTTATTGAAATAAAACGACGTATGAATTTTGAATCATTAGTAAGCCATATTGATACGGTACAACACGCATTGCAGGCGCAGGCGGCACACGCCGTCAATCTTTCTCTGACTGCAAGAAACTGGTTGATAGGATATTAATAGTGGAGTTCGAGCAGAACGGAGAGGACAGGGCTGCATACGGTGAGCAGCTGCTTAAGAAACTGGAGTTGAGGTTGAATACGAAAGGACTGACTGAACGCAGATTCAGGGAGTTCAGGCGGCTGTATCAAGTTTATCCTCAGCTGCAATCTCCAGTTGCACAATATATTGTGTCTCATAGCGAGATTCGGCACACACTGTCCGCCGAATTGCAAAATGTTGATATTCAGACTGAGAACTGGCAGATGCCGGCAAGTAAACTTTTTAATAAACTGCCATATTCTCATCTTAAATTTATATCCAAAATTGAAAATCCGGTTAAACGTT
>CALUSD010000187.1 GCA_944323295.1 uncultured Bacteroidales bacterium
ATCTGTAATTTGCCACAGAAAGCTGGGCCCTGAGGTCGCTTGTCAGATTCGGCCATTTCTTTATGAAGGACGGCAGGACTCTGTAATAGGCGATATTCCTGATACCTTTGATGTTGCTTGCCAGGACACCGTTCCATTTGCCAATACGACCGAGTCTGGCACCTGAGGCTGTAGATGTCGGGGAGTAGAAGCTGATTTCTATCAGGCTTTCTGTAGGGTCCCATACACCGTTGCATGTATTCCACCAGAGTTGCTCATAACCGGAATCCCCGTCTACCCCTTCAGTAAGCAGGGCATGCTTGCCGGAGTCGATGAGAATCTTCGCTGTTTCGGCGGCTTTTTCCCATTTGCTTTCATCCTGGACAGGATATCCGGCCCAAGTCGCATATACTTTGGCCAGGAGGCCCAGGGCTGCACCTTTCGAGAACCGGAAATCGTTGGATGTCCTCAGATTGTCATCGGTAGCGTAAGGAAGTACTTCTGCGGCATACAGGAGATCTTTTTCGATCTGCTCGTAGACTTTGACCGGATCATCCTGCTCCATCTCCGAAAGGGTATTCTTATATGCATACATCGGGTCAGTCGTAAGGGTGATATTGCCGAACCAGCGTACGAGTTCGAAATAGCATAATGCTCTCAATGCTCTGGCTTCTCCCATATAAACAGTTGCGAGAGCTTTGTCATCATCGTCAAAATTCTCTACGTTCAAAGCCAGCAGACGGATGAAACTGTTGGCATCGTAGACTGCCTTGTACAAAGCTTCCCAGGTGAGTTCTATATCGCTCTGAACACTGGTATAGGCATTTGCAGGCACGATTCGGAAAGCGTTTGTCGTACTGCCTTCTCCTTTTGCCAGATCCGTCGGTATGTCAAGCAGCATACCCAGATTATAACGGTACATTCCCTCGTCGCAGAGGTCTCCGTATATGCCCATCAGGACATTGTTGGCTTCGGCTGCATTTTTGATATATTCATCCATGTCTATCTCCGTGTAGGATTTCTCTTCGAGAGAGCAGGACAACGCAAGCGAGCCGAACAGGATTATTGTTATTATATACTTTATATTTTTCATTGCAAACAATATTAGAATTGAATTTCAACACCCATCAAGAATACCCGGCTCTTAGGATATGCTCCCCAGTCGAAACCCGGCATAAGAGGACTTGTCTTCATGCTTACTTCCGGATCATATCCGCTGTATTTCGTCAGACAGAACAGGTTCTGTGCCGTTGCGTAAAGCCTGAGTCTGCTTACATAGAACTTCCTTGTCCATTTCTCAGGGAATGTGTAGCCGACGGTCACATTCTTAAGCCTCAGGAACGAACCGTCCTCGATGAAGCGGGAATATGTCTGGTACTTGATGTAGCCGTCAGCTTTAGGGACTCTGTTTGATGCATTGGTCGGAGTCCATCGTTCAGCTACTTCGGCAAGCTGGTTGGACCGCTCGTCCAGAGACTGGGTCGTGTACATACGGGTGGCGTTGTAGACATCGTTGCCATAACTGAACTGGAACAGGAAGCTGAAGTCAACATTGAAGATGTTGAACGAGTTTGTGATACCGCCGTACCAGTCAGCATAACCGTTTCCTATGACTGTCATGTCTTCCGGAGTTATTTTCCCGTCTCCATTCTGGTCCTTGTATTTTACGAAACCAGGCGATGCTTCCGAACCCAGAGGGGAAATATCCGCTACACCCGGCTTGAGTGAAAGCTTCCCGTTAGGGTCCATATTGAAATCAGTATATTGGTAGATACCGTCGAATTCATAGCCGTACATGTCTCCGAGCGAACCTCCTACAGTGGCTATATAATCATAGCCGGTGAACTGTGAATTGAACGAAGTCGAAACCAGCATTGTCTGCGTATCGTCAGGAAGAGATACCAGAGTATTGTCGATAAACGAGATATTGAAATCCGTTGTCCATGAGAAATTCCTGTTCTGGAAGTTGATGGAGTTGATATTTATTTCAATACCCTTGTTCCTTATCTTTCCTGCATTCCTCCACTGGCTCTCGAAACCTGTAATGTATGACAGGTCCTGGGCCATAAGAAGATCCTTTGTATCCTTTATGAATCCTTCTAGGGTAACGTTGAGCCTGTCGTTGAAGAAGCCGGCATCGATACCGACGTTCGTAGTCGAGGATGCCTCCCATTTCAGATCTGGATTTGCCAGCTGCTTGGGATTAAGGACAGATGTCACAGTGCTGCCGACACCCCATTTGTTAATTGTATAGAGATTCATCGAAAGATAGTTCGAAATACGGTCGTTACCTACCTGGCCCCATCCGGCGCGGAGTTTCAGATTTGACAACCATCCTTTCGCCGATTCCATCCACGGCTCGTTGGATATGGTCCATGCTGCCGAGAAGGATGGGAATATACCCCATTTGTGGTTGTTAGAGAACACCGTAGATGCGTCAGAACGAACGGTAGCCGTAAGGTGATATCTGTCATTCCAGCTATAGATACCTTGTGCAAAGAATGACAGGCGCATATTGTCGCTCTTGGACGTGGTCACATTGCTTGGTGTGGCTCCCATACCGAGGTTGTTGTTTCCGAGGTCATCCGTTATGAATCCTTCAGCCGTACCTTCAAGATACTCTGAAGCCGAGTAGGAGACTTCATGACCAAGAAGGGCAGTGATGTTATGCTTCAGTACCTTATTCGTATAGGTCAGGGTGTTGCTGTTTGTCCATCGGAAGTTCTCCAGGTAACGTGTTGTTCCGTAAGGCCCGCCAGTCCTGTATGCCTGGGAAGATTCTTCGCCGTAGAATGTGTCATTTCGACCGTAGGTCTTGTTGAAAGTGGCGGCAGTCTTGAATTTAAGGTCTTTTGTCAATTTGAATGTAAGTGCGGCATTAGCTACCCACTGCTCCCTGTTCTCTTTTTTGGTAACAGCTTCCGCCTGTTTGATAGGGTTTGCTGACGGACTTCCGGAACTTTCGAGATCCATAGGGTCAAAAGGAGAGTTAAGGAGTTCTTCGTCAGTCATGTTTACACCGGCTGTAGGTCTTCCGCGGAGAAGCGATGCCAGGACATTGAGACCTCCGGAACTGCCTGAAGTTCCGATACCGTCCTTTACCGTGTTGGCATAGTTTACTGTCAGGTCGAGGGTCAGCCATTTGAAGATATTCTGTGTGAGCTTGGCCCTTGCAGTAGTCTTCTGGTAGCCGCTGTTCTTGAAAATACCGTTCTCGTCGAAATGAGAGAAAGATATGGTATATTTTGTGTCTTTCGTACCGCCGCTGATGCTTACATCGTGGTTTTGCGACCATGTAGGTCTGAACGCTTCATTCTGCCAGTCAATGCCGGTATATCCGTTTTTGTTGTAGTCATCTATCGTCTGGAATCTGTAAGGAACCCCGTTGTCATCGTTTCCTGATCTGTAATAACGATTTGCATATTCAGGATCGAGTTCGATCTGGAGATTGACAAATTCATAAGGTGAAAGTACGTCAAGGGTTCTGGAGATTTCCCGGTAGCTGGCTGAACCATTGTAGGTGATCTGTGGCTTGCCTTCGCGGCCGGATTTCGTGGTTATGAGCACGACTCCGTTTGCTGCCCTGGCTCCATATATGGCGGATGCCGAGGCATCTTTCAGGACATCCATGGTAAGAATATCCTGATTGGAGATAAAGTCGAGATTGTCTACTTCGAAGCCATCGACAATGATAAGCGGGGATGAGTCTCCGTTCACGGAACCGACACCACGTATTTTGATGTCAAAACTCGAACCGGGAGTACCGTCGGACTGGGTTATCTGTACTCCGGCAATCTGTCCACCGAGGGCTTCCAGGACGTTGCCTGTCTTGAAGTCCTTTATCGCGTCCGCACCTACGGAAGCCACGGCTCCGGTCAGGTCGCTTTTCCGCACAGTGTTATATCCGATGACCACTACTTCATCGAGTAGAGTGTTATCAGGAAGAAGCCGGATATTTATGACACTTTGGTTCCCGACTTCTACAGTCTGTTCTGCATAGCTTATATAGCTGAAGGTAAGAGATGCACCATCAGCGACTTCTATGGTATAGTTGCCGTCTATATCTGTGACTACTCCGTTTGTCGTACCGGATTCATAGACACCTGCTCCAATCATCGGGTTGTCATTTTCATCAGTAACGACACCCTTGACGGTGACCCTGTCCTGTGCGAAGATGGTGCTTGCACACAGGAAGGAAATCAGTAGAGTTACAGTTTTTCTAATATTCATGGTTATCATTTTTAATTTTCATAATCAGGGTCAAACCATATTACGATAGGAACGATTCTTCCTATTCCTGCTATGTTGTTAAGCTGGTTTTCACGCTCTTTTTCAGTCAGGTTCAGATCGATAAGTCCCCAGACCATCTGTCCGATGAACAGCCCGTCCGCCCAGGCATTGTCGTATGTGAACTTGCGAGGGTTGATGGTTACGGCGTAGTCTTTTGAAGGGTTGACATATCCGAGCGCCATGGCCAATGTCTTTGGTTTTATACCGTTGTTCTCCATATTGTCCCCGCTATTGGCGTTATATGAC
>CALUSD010000188.1 GCA_944323295.1 uncultured Bacteroidales bacterium
CCTGGCCGGCTTCAGGAATATGATATTGGCCGCAGTGGCCACCAGCATAGATGCTGTCGCCGTAGGTGTTTCCCTTGCGATGGGGGACATGGAATTTCCCGACGCGGCGACTGTGACTGTCCTTACGCTGGCGATAACGGTATTGGCCTCGGCCATAGGAATTTCCTTAGGTTCCGCATCGGGCAGGATTTTCGGCAGAGCTGCCAAAATTGCCGGAGGCATCATACTCGTTTTTATCGGCTGCCGTCCATTCCTGTAAATACTGGAGCTGTTCCGGATTTTCAAGTTCCTTAAAGAAAAAGTAGCGGACAAAAGTTGCCGGAAGCGTAAAAAAGAGTATCTTTGCAAACTTTGTGTATTCGAATCATGAACTTTCCGACGGCCAGAGCCGGAATAAAAGCGGGTTAGGATGATAGAGATTTTCTACAAATCAAACGGTCAGATGGAAATGTCGCAGTCTGTGGCAGTCTTTTCCGATTTGACACCGGAAATGGTCGTGTGGATAGATTTGTTCGCACCCTCGGGCGATGAAAAGCGTGCTACCGAGGCTTTTGTAGGCACGACTATCCAGAGCCGCGCGCAGGCTGAGGAAATCGAGAGTTCATCCCGTTTTTCGGAGACTGATACGGCTATTTTCGCAAATACGAACTTCCTGATTCCGGGACCTGAGGAATATTCGATGGAGACTGTGTCCTTCATTCTTACGGACAATGTTCTCGTGACCCTGAGGGAGTGTCCGCTGCGCAGTTTTACGGACCTCCAGCGCAGGCTTCTCGCTTTCCCGAAATTCTATCCGACGGGATATATAGTTTTCGTGAGCATTCTCGAACAGAGAATCGACCTCGATGCCGACATGATCGAGCTGATGTCCAAGGAAATCGAGCAGTTCAACAGGAAAGTGAGCCTCGGAGAGGACATAAACGAGGAATTCCTCCTCGACATAAACCAGCTTCAGGAAAATACCATGTTAGTGAGGGAAAACATCGTCGACAAGCAGAGGGTCATATCGAGTCTGCTCAAGAGCAACAAGTACCCCCGTTCGCTGCAGCCGAAACTGAATGTGCTCCTCAAGGATATATCGTCCCTTATAAACCATACGAATTTCGGTTTCGAGCGGTTGGAATATCTGCAGAATACGGTGGTCGGTCTTATCAATCTGGACCAGAACAAGATCATGAAGGTTTTTACTTTGGTGTCGCTGCTGTTCATGCCTCCGACACTCATTACTGGTTTCTATGGAATGAATCTCAAACTGCCGCTGACCGATACCGGCTGGGATGCGGCCATCGTTCTGGCGCTGATGATTTTTTCATTCAGCATTATCCTGCTCATATTCAGGAAAAGAAAGATGCTGTGATGCCCTGATATGAGGGTGACCAAAAGGGTAATTTCCGCGTTACGCTTGATTCGAAAATCTTCATGTACGATAGTACACTGCGGTTTTCTCGTCTTCGCAAGCCTTGAAATTCCGCCTTTTGGGTTCGTTTGTCGGAAGTAGAAAAATGACTGAAAAACAAAAATAAAAGGGAAAAGGTGTAAAACCTTTTGAAAATCCGAAAATTATACATACTTTTGCCCGCCTTTCGACCGGAGGCGGGTTTCTGTTTTCCGGAAAGGTACGATAGATAATGTTTAACCCACTAATTTGTTTTATTTTATCACAATGGAAGAAAACAAAAACGTAGTAGCAGAGGAAACTCGGGCCGCAGTTGAAACTCCGGCTGTCGAGACTGCACCGGTGGCGGAAGCCGCTCCTGCGGCAGAGCCTGTCGAGGTGGAGAAAGAGACTCCTGCGAATGAAGAAACCAAGAAAATGTCCAATGCATCCGTAGATCCGGACAAATTCGACTGGGATGCTTTCGAAGGCAACGACGTTTATGACGTGGACAAAAAGAAAATCGAGGAAATGTACGATCAGACACTTTCCAAAGTCGTGGAAAACGAAGTGGTGGAAGGCGTCGTGACTTCCATCAGCAAGAGGGAAGTGATCGTGAACATCGGATACAAGAGCGAAGGCGTTATCATGGCTCCGGAGTTCCGTTACAATCCGGACCTCAAGGTCGGCGACAAGGTGGAAGTATTCGTCGAGACGGCCGAGGACAAGAAAGGACAGTTGGTGCTTTCCCACAAGAAGGCCCGCGCCCTCCGTTCTTGGGATATGGTAAATGCGGCTTATAATGCCGGCGAGATTGTAAAAGGTTATGTCAAGACCCGTACGAAGGGCGGTATGATCGTGGATATCTTCGGTATCGAGGCGTTCCTCCCTGGCTCTCAGATCGATGTGAAGCCTATCAGAGACTACGACCAGTATGTGGATACTACCATGGATTTCAAAATCGTCAAGATCAACCAGGAATTCAGAAACGTGGTCGTTTCCCACAAGGCTCTTATCGAGGCGGAACTCGAGCAGCAGAAAATGCAGATTATCGGCAAGCTCGAAAAAGGCCAGGTACTCGAAGGTACGGTCAAGAATATTACCGGTTATGGAGTATTCGTGGATCTGGGCGGTGTGGACGGACTCATCCATATCACCGATCTGTCATGGGGCAGAATCAACCATCCTGAAGAAGTCGTTCATCTCGACCAGAAGATCAATGTCGTCATTCTCGACTTCGACGAGGCCAAGAAGAGAATCGCCCTCGGTCTCAAGCAGCTTACTCCGCATCCATGGTCTGCTCTCGACCCGAATCTCAAGGTCGGCGACAAGGTTAAGGGTAAAGTTGTTCTCATCGCGGATTATGGCGCTTTCGTAGAGATCGAGCCGGGTGTGGAAGGCCTCATCCATGTTTCCGAGATGTCATGGTCTCCGAGACTCCGTATCGCTCAGGACTTCCTGAAGGTAGGCGACGAGGTAGAGGCTCAGATCCTTACTCTCGACAGGGACGAGAAGAAGATGTCTCTCGGTCTCAAGCAGCTTATTCCTAACCCGTGGGAGAATATCCGCGAGAAATATCCAGTAGGCTCGAAGCATACGGCTATCGTGCGCAATGTCACTAACTTCGGCGTATTTGCCGAACTCGAGGAAGGTATCGAAGGCCTCGTACATATCAGCGACCTTTCATGGGCGAAGATCAAACATCCTTCAGAGCTGGTACAGCCTGGCGACAAGATAGAGGTTATCATTCTCGACTTCGATGAGGAGAATCACAAGCTCAGTCTCGGCCACAAGCAGCTTCTTCCTAACCCATGGGAGGATATCGAGGATAACTATCATACCGGCTCCGTTCACACATTGAAGATCGACAACATCACCGACAAGGGTGCCGTCATCTCTCTCGGCGACGATATCGAAGGCTTCTGCCCGACCAAGGAACTCGTTAAGGAGGATGGCTCGATGCCTGTAGCAGGAGATGAACTTCCTTTCAAGGTGACCGATTTGAAACGCAGCACCAAGAGGGTAGGTCTTTCTCATGTCAGAACTTATACCGAGACGAAGTCTGAGAAGGTTTCGAGCGAGTCCGACAGCACCAAGAAGGCTGTGAAGAAGATCAACTCGAACATCGAGAAGACTACGCTCGGTGATATCTCGGAGCTTGCAGCACTTAAATCGAAACTCGAAAAAGGTGAGTAAACTCTCCTGAGATGAACTTTACTCTGAATATATTGGGCACGGCTTCGGCCCTGCCCACTGTAAACAGATATCCAAGCGCCCAAGTATTAGATGTACGGGGGCGCTTGTTTTTAATCGATTGCGGTGAAGGCGTACAGATCCAGATGCGCCGCAGCCGGCTTTCCCTGTTGAAACTCGACACGATTTTCATTACGCATCTGCATGGAGACCATATTTTCGGCATTTTCGGGCTTTTGTCTACCATGAGCATGTTGGGCCGGAAGTCACCGCTGCATATTTATGCTCCCGAGGCTTTCGGAGTTGTCCTGGACCATTTCATGGATTCGTTCGGAGACGGATTCAAGTTCGAGCCCGTTCATCATGTCGTGGCTGTGGACAAGCCTGAAAAAGTCTTCGAAACCAAGAATGTCGAGGTGCTTGCTTTCCCGTTGAAGCACAGAATAGAGACATACGGCTATCTTTTCAGGGAGAAGATGCCTGTGCTGAACGTCAGGAAAGAATCTGTCGCAAGATACGGTCTGACATTGGCCGAGATTGCCAGACTGAAAAGGGGAGAGGACGTGGTCCGCGCTCCCGGGCCTCTGTGCGAGCCTTCCGCGGAAAACGGTTTTGTCCAGTATTCCGGTACGGATGAGCCTCTTTTGCTGGGGCGTGAGGAACATACTTATATTCCGTACGGGCCGAGAAGTTTTGCATATTGCAGTGATACTGCACCTTTCCCGGAACTTGCTTCATGGGTGAAGGGCGTGGATCTGCTTTATCACGAGACGTCTTTTCCCAAGGGAATGGAAGATATTGCGAAGGCTACCTTCCATTCTACCACGGAGCAGGCTGCACGCTGTGCGCTTGAGGCCGGTGTGAAAAAATTGGTCCTCGGCCATTACTCTTCGAGATTCGGAGATGTGGCGTTTTATCTTGACGAAGTGCGTGAAATTTTCCCGGAAGCGCTTCTCGGCAGGGAGGGACTGAAAATCGAAATTCCTTTGGTCAAATTTAACGACGTGTAGTTTCATCTGCTGCCGCCATTGCCCGGATTGTCTCCTTCGGTTTGCGGGAACAGTCCGTAAAGCCGCGCATCTATCCTGTCAGTTATGACAGCGAAGTCCTCTGGCCGGTTTTCGAAATCGAGATGGTCGGCATCGATGGTAAGGACGTTGCCCTCGTATCCGGATATCCATTTTTCGTATTTCTCATTCAGTCCCGAGAGATATTCGAGGCTTATTGACTTTTCATATTCTCTCCCGCGTTTCTGTATCTGCGAAACCAAATGCGGAATGGATGATTTCAGGTAAATCAGCAGGTCCGGCGCCTTGACCAACGACATCATCAGACTGAAAAGGTCCATGTATGTGGAGTAGTCGCGCTCGCTGAGATTCCCCATTTCTTTGTTGTTTGCGACGAAAATATGCACCCCTTCGAGAATCGTTCTGTCCTGGATGACGATATCCGAGGAATTCGAAATTTCGAGTATGTCTTTGAATCTCTGGGTGAGAAAATATACTTCGAGGTGGAATGACCATCGCGGAATGTCCTTGTAATAGTCTTCGAGATACGGATTCCATGTCACGGCCTCATATTTGGGCGTCCATCCGTAGTGTTCCGACAGCATCCGTGTCAGTGTAGTTTTTCCGCATCCTATGTTTCCTGCAACTCCTATATGCATCTTGAATATTTTTAACGTCAGCCCTGCGGAATCCAACGCATGGTGTGCGTGTCCGTTCCAGGCGAATCCTTTAAAATCCTTTAAAGATACGAAGAAACTGTTAAACTTTTTTATGGAGTCTCATTTTGTTGGCCGTTTGTCCGCAAAAAAGCATGCAAAAAAGCCCCTTATCCGTCGCCTGTTTTCTTTTTTGTTGTAATTTTGTAATTATCGGCTGACGCCAATGTCATTGACCGGAGGTCAGCCCAACCGTTTTTATTGGCCGACGGCCAACTGTATTTTGCCGACAATATGTTTTTACTGAACGAAGATACTATTTGCGCACCGGCGACAATTCCAGGCACAGGTGCGATTTCCGTGGTGAGAGTCAGCGGACCGGAGGCTTTGCATGCCGTTTCTGCTATCGTGCAATGCGTCAAGGGCAAGGATATTGCGTCAGCACCTGGCTATTCCGTGCGTTTCGGCCGCATTTTCCTGCATGACGGCTCTTTGCTCGACGAAGTGTTGGTGTCGGTTTTCAGGACACCTCATTCGTATACGGGGGAGGATTCTGCCGAGATTTCGTGTCATGCATCCAAATACATAGTAGACAACATTTTACTCTTGCTTATAGAGCATGGACTCAGGGCTGCTGCTCCGGGCGAATTCACCCGTCGGGCGTATTTGAACGGCAAGATGGATTTGGCTCAGGCAGAGGCGGTGGCTGATCTGATTTCCGCGGAAAATGCCATGGCTCATCGTGTCGCTCTCAGCCAGTTGAAGGGCGGGTTTTCGGCAGAATTGAAGAAGATGCGCGACAAGCTGCTGAATATCGTGTCTCTGATGGAGTTGGAACTGGATTTCAGCGAGGAGCAGGTGGAGTTTGCCGACCGCTCGGAACTGTCTGCATTGGTGGATGAAGTCACG
>CALUSD010000189.1 GCA_944323295.1 uncultured Bacteroidales bacterium
ACAAGTTGGACAGGGTGCTGAAAAAACATCTTGCCGTGGATTCTCCGTACAATACCTATAAATACAAGGGACTTCCGCCTGCTCCGATAAACGTGCCTCCGAAAGCCTGCATCGATGCAGTCCTGAACCCGGACGAGCATGGCTACCTGTATTTCTGCGCCAGCCCCGACTTCAACGGCACGCACCGTTTCGCCGTAACCTACCGCGAACACCTCCGCAACGCCCGTGAATTCCAGCGGGCCCTCTCCGCCCGTCAATAAATGACCAAGCCGGAGTCCCGCCGGAAACGCCGCAATCCGCCCGTTATTTCATTCGGAAAGCGGCAAGTCTTGATCGGCTAATTGTCATTTCGAGCGCAGTCGAGAAATCTGATAACCGACGGTCCGTTTTATAGGGCAGATCTCTCGACTGCGCCTAACGGCTTCGCTCGAGATGACAGTAAACGTCCCGCCGGCAACGCCGCAATCCGCCCGTTTTCACGGACGGGATATTAAAGGCTGCCGCCTATAATATCCTGCAACTCATTCGTAATCTCCTGCTGCCTCTGCTTGTTGTACTGAATCCGGATTTCATCCAAAAGCTGATTCCCATTGTCTGTCGCAAGCTGCATCGCCATCAGCCGGGCGGCATGCTCTGCCGCATTGGCGTCGAGAAGCACGGTATATATTTTCAGGAACAGCACTTTCGGCAGCAGCGTCTCGAGCACGGAACCGGCGTCCGGCTCTATGATGAAATTGCTTACTCCGTGGTGTTCCTCATGTTCGTAAAGCGAAGAATCCAAGGAAACCGGCAGATATGTTTCATTGACCGGAATCTGGGTAGATGTGGACTTGCAATGCGTGTATACCAATTCGATTTTATCCACTTCGTTCGACGTGAACATGTCCATCAGTTTCCTGGCGAATGCCACTGCATCATCGTATGCAGGTTTGTCAGCCAACCTTGAATAATCTTCTGCGGAGTCGAACCCCATTTTTTTTGCCCCGTCCGCCATTTTCCTTCCGACAGGGAAGACTATGATATCCCTGTCGGAAAGTCCTGCCTTTCTGTACTTTTCCACAGCTTCGGAAAAATGCCTTACCGCATTTGAGTTGAATGCCCCGCACAGAGACGAATTGGATGCGAAGGCGACTATAGCCACTTTTTTCAAAGGACGCACTGCTGCATAGACGTCGCCCTCTGTATCTATTTCACTGGAAAGCAGGTCCGACAGAATATGATGGATCTGTCTCTGATACGGAACGAGATTGCCGATGGCATTCTGGGCCTTTCTCAGTTTGGAAGTTGCCACCATTTTCATGGCCGAAGTTATCTTCAGCGTTCCGTTTATGGTATTGATCCGGTCCTTTATTTCTTTTAATGAAGCCATAGTATTATTTTCTGAACTGCATGGCTGTTGCAGCCGCTTCTTTCTGAATTATGGATTCAATGCTGTTGTCGATCTTGCCGGCCGAAAGAGGCGCGAGTACGTCAGCCTCGTGCGAAGCATGCATCCTGTCCAAGAAAGACGACTGGAATTCGTCGACTTTCTCGAGTGGAATATCTTTCATCAGGCCTCTTGTCCCGCAGTAGAGTATGGCTATCTGGTCGCCGACCGGCATGGGGGAGTACTGCGGCTGGATGAGGAGCCTGTTGTTTTTCCTACCCCTGTCAATGGCCATGGCGGTCACCGGATCCATGTCGCTGCTGAATTTTGAGAATGATTCGAGCTCCCTGTACTGTGCCTGGTCTATCTTCAGGGTGCCGGCCACTTTCTTCATGCTTTTGACCTGGGCGCTTCCTCCGACACGAGACACCGAAATACCTACATTGATGGCCGGACGGAAGCCCTGGTTGAACAGGTCCGTTTCGAGAAATATCTGGCCGTCCGTAATGGAGATTACGTTTGTCGGGATATAGGCGGATACGTCTCCGTCCTGGGTTTCGATAATCGGCAGAGCCGTAAGCGAACCGCCGCATTTTACCTTTCCTTTCAGACTTTCCGGAAGGTCATTCATATTTTCCGCTACTTCCTGCTGGTCGATGATTTTTGCCGCCCTTTCAAGGAGACGGGAATGCAGATAGAAGATGTCTCCCGGATACGCTTCACGACCGGACGGGCGTCGAAGAATAAGCGAAACCTCCCTGTAGGCCACTGCCTGTTTCGACAGGTCGTCATAGACGACCAATGCATGGCGTCCCGTGTCTCTGAAATATTCTCCTATGGCCGCTCCCGCAAAGGCGGCAAAATATTGCAGAGCAGCAGGATCTGCAGCCGTAGCCGCTACTACTATGGTATAGTCCATGGCGCCCTTTTCTCTGAGCGTGTTGACGATGTTCGCTATGGTAGACCCTTTCTGTCCGATAGCCACGTAAATGCAGTAAACAGGTTTGCCTGCGCGGAAATTCTCCCTCTGGTTGATGATGGTATCGATGGCTATGGCCGTTTTTCCTGTCTGGCGGTCGCCGATGATGAGCTCGCGCTGGCCTCTTCCGATAGGAATCATGGCATCGATAGCCTTGAGTCCGGTCTGGAGAGGCTCGGTCACCGGCTGTCTGAAAATCACTCCGGGAGCCTTTCTTTCCAACGGCATTTCCGTCATTTCCCCACCGATTCTGCCGCGCCCGTCGAGCGGCGTTCCGAGCGGGTCCACGACGCGTCCCAGCATTCCGTCGCTGACATTGATGGAGGCTATGTGCCCTGTCCTGCGGACTGTCATGCCTTCCTTTATCTGATCGGTAGGACCGAGCAGCACTGCTCCGACATTGTCTTCCTCGAGATTCATTACCACTGCCTTGATGCCGTTTTCGAACTCTAAGAGTTCATTGGCCTCGGCCTGCTTTATACCGTAGATTCTCACCACTCCGTCGCTGACCTGGAGGACCTCTCCGACCTCTTCGAATTTCAGTTCCGTATCTATCTCTTTAAGCTGCCTGAGCAGCACATCGGAAATTTCGCTTGGATTTATATTCTGGGACATATTATTATTTGTTCATTATATTGTATCTACACGAGTCATTCTATCGTTTTCCCGACGGATCAGACTATCCTTCTGTTCTTTTCTATAAACTGTCTTCTGACAGACTTCAACTGCGATGCCGTGCTGGCATCGAGCCTGTACCCGTCTATTTCGATAATGAATCCTCCTATTATGTCGGGATCTACCCTGTGTTCGAACAGTACGGAGTCGCCTTTCCTTTCCTTGACTATTGCGGCAATCCGGCGTTCGAGTTCCGGTGCCGGTACGGCAGTGACCAAACGGCTCAGCTTGATATTGTGCCTTTCCCGATACTGGTCGATAAAGGATATGAGCATGAACCTGAATATTTTCATCCTGCGCTTTTTCATGACGAGCCTGATGAAACGCTGCAGCTCGTCAGCCATTTCCTCTCCGTCCAAGGCGGATGTCAGGAGATCGAATTTCCTGCTGTCGGGTATAGACAGGGGATTGTCTATCAGCTCCCGAAGTCTGGCTGAGGCTTTCAGACTGCAGTTTAGCCTGAGGATCTGGTTGTACACCTTTTCCTCGTTTCCTGTTTCTGCCGCGAATTTCAGCAGGGCAGAGGCATATCTCGATGAAACTGTTCCGGTATTCATGTCCATTGGTTTCAGTTCACGGTGTTGTCCTCTATCTTAAGAGATTCTTCCACCATTTTCTTGATTAGTTCCTGTTGCCGGGCATCGGAAGACAGATTTTCTCTTATCACCTTTTCGGCCACATTGACGGAAAGCAGGGCGACCTGGCTTCTTATCTGGCTGAGTGCGCTTTCCTTTTCTGCCTCGATCCGGGTTTTTGCCTCCGCCACGATTTTCGCAGCTTCATCACGGGCCTGCTCCTGTGCCTGTCTGATGATATTGTTTTTGGCTTCGGATGCTTCTTTCAGGATTTTATTCTGTTCTTCACGTGCTTCCCCTATGATTCTGGCCTGCTCTTTCAAAAGATTGGCCATCTTTTCGTCCGCCTTTTTGGCAAGGCCGAGTGACTCGTCTATGTATTTTCTCCGCTTGTCTACCATGGACGTGATGACAGGAAAGCCCCACTTTGCGAGTACGGCAAGCACGATGATGAAAATGACGAGCATCCAGAAGAGGAGGCCGCTGTCAGGCATTAGCAATGACATTTCCTACCTCCGGCTAAACTACGGCTATGAAGCAAACGATCACTGCGAACATGGCTACACCTTCTATCAGTGCGGCGATGATCAGCATGTTTGTACGTATGTTTCCGGCCATTTCAGGCTGGCGGGCCATGGATTCCATGGCGGAAGCTCCGATTTTGCCGATGCCCAGACCTGCACCTATGGCTACGAGGCCTGCACCTACTGCAGCGCCTATTTTACTGAATGCAGCACCTGCGGCTGCTTGAAGCAATACTGTGGAAAGTAACATAATCTGTGTGATTTAAATTGTTATATTGTTTATTGATTGTCAATAACAGGACTTTCGGCTTCCTGGGATATTCCGTTTCCTTTCGTCTTTTTATTTTCCCCTTCATGCGCCAGGCCTATGAATACCGCAGACAGCATCGTGAATACGTATGCCTGGATGAAAGCTACGAGCAGTTCGAGAAAATCCATGAAGATTCCGAAAAATACCGAAATGAACGTCATCGTGCCGTTTATCGCCGGACCCATCTTCACGGTGATGAATATGATGGATACGAAACTCAGTATGACGGCATGGCCTGCCATGATATTGGCGAAGAGCCTTATCATGAGTGCAAACGGTTTGGTGAAAATACCTAAAAGTTCTGTCACCGGTATGAGCGGGACCGGTACTTTCAGCCACCATGGCACTTCGGGCCAGAAAATATCCTTCCAGTAGTGTCTGTTGGCAAAGAAATTCACTGCCACGAACGTGCACAATGCCAGGACTAATGTGACGGCTATGTTGCCGGTAGTGTTCGCTCCTCCCGGAAAAACCGGAATGATGCCCATAAGGTTGTTCACCAATATGAAAAAGAATACCGTGAGCAGGTATGGAGCGTATTTCGCGCTGTGTTCTCCCGGAATCGAGCCTTTTATCACGTCGTCGTTTATGAATGTCACGACGGGCTCTATGATGCCGGCCAAGCCTCCGGGAGCTTCCTTGAGTACGTCATGTTTTCTGTACCAGCGCGAACATCCGAGAATCAGGAAGATGACAATGGCTGCATTTATCATCAGTC
Organism: uncultured Bacteroidales bacterium; assembly: GCA_944323295.1. Lineage (GTDB taxonomy): Bacteria > Bacteroidota > Bacteroidia > Bacteroidales > UBA932 > Cryptobacteroides. The sequence continues at coordinate 5,148 of CALUSD010000189.1, forward strand.
CGGCGACATTTTTTGTTATGGATATGTCGAAAGGCCGTATTTCATTGCCGGAGGCATCCTTTTCCACGATTTTTCCGTCATATTTTCCGCCTTCGGCGCAATACAGTCCCTTATATGGCCCGTCTTCCAACTTCGATGACAGAAAACAGTGCCATCCGGTGCTGCTGCGTACGATGACCGGCAGAGGAATGATGATATCCTTGGCCCCTATTTTCGTGATATGCCATTCGTACGAGTCTCCGATATGGCCGAAAAGCATCGATTTGATGTCTATGGAATTCTCTTTTTCTTTTGCCGGACTTTCAGGTCCGTTTGCCGGCGATGCTGCGGAAACATCTGCCGCCGGCAGGAAAAGGAATGCTGCGGCTATAAACGCTGTGAGATATTTTCCGATTCGTTTCATTCAAATTCCTCTAAATTTCCACGCAGACAGACACTGTGTCATCCACGACCTCTGCAAACCCGGATTTGATATGCAGTGTCTTTTTCGCAGCGCCTTCCGTATATTCGATATCGCCTTCCGTCAGCGATGAAATAATCGGCGCATGACCTTCCAAGACAGTAAAGGCTCCCGCTGCTCCGGGGAGTTTTACCTGGCCGACCATCCTGCCCGCAATTTGCGACGCGGGAGATGATATGTTGAGAAATATTCCGCCTTTGTGTTTCATGACGACCTCCGGAGACTAACTTTTTTTAGCGGCCGCAAGCAGTGCTTCGCCTTTCTTGATGGCGTCTTCTATCGTCCCTACATTCAGGAATGCCTGTTCGGGAAGATAATCCACGTCTCCGTTGAGAATCATGTTGAAACCCTTTATGGTGTCTTCGATGGATACCATCACTCCCGGCACTCCGGTAAACTGCTCCGCCACTGCAAACGGCTGGGACAGGAATCTCTGTACCCTGCGGGCCCTGTTGACTGTCAGTTTGTCTTCGTCTGACAGTTCGTCCATACCGAGTATGGATATGATATCCTGCAGCTCCTTGTTTCGCTGCAATATCTGCTTTACTTTCTGGGCTGTCTCGTAATGCTCTTTGCCGACAATGTTCGGATCGAGTATGCGTGAAGTGGATTCGAGAGGGTCGACTGCCGGGTAGATGCCGAGTTCCGTGATTTTCCTGCTGAGGACAGTCGTGGCATCCAGGTGGGTGAATGTCGTGGCCGGTGCCGGGCCGGTAAGGACGTCAGCCGGTACGTAGACAGCCTGCACCGAGGTGATGGAGCCGTTCTTGGTGGATGTGATGCGTTCCTGCATCTGTCCCATCTCTGTGGCAAGCGTCGGCTGGTATCCTACTGCCGACGGCATTCTTCCGAGCAACGCCGAAACTTCCGAGCCTGCCTGTGTGAAACGGAAAATATTGTCTATGAAAAACAGTATGTCTTTAGGCCCGTCAGTCCCTGCACTGTCTCTGAACGATTCTGCAAGCGTCAGACCGGAGAGAGCTACCGAAGAACGTGCTCCCGGCGGCTCGTTCATCTGTCCGAAGACCATCGCTACCTGGGATTTCGGAAGTTCGCTGCGGTCCACTTTCGACAGGTCCCAGTGACCTTCTTCCATGCTCTTGAGAAATTCGTCGCCGTATTTGATGACCCCGGATTCTATCATTTCCCTCAGAAGGTCGTTGCCTTCACGGGTGCGTTCTCCGACGCCTGCAAATACGGAAAAGCCGTTGTGTTTCTTCGCAATATTGTTTATCAGTTCCTTGATAAGCACCGTCTTGCCGACTCCTGCGCCTCCGAAAAGACCGATTTTCCCGCCTTTCAGATACGGCTCGAGCAAGTCTATGACCTTGATACCGGTGAACAGGACTTCCTGCGTGGTCGTAAGATCTTCGAACTTGGGCGGTTCCCTGTGTATCGGAAGAGCCCCGTCCCTGTCGAGTTCGTTCATGCCGTCGATGCAGTCTCCGGTGACATTCATCACCCGTCCCCGTATCTGGGCACCTGTCGGCATGGTGATCGGAGCAAAGGTATTGGTCACTTCCATACCCCTTTTAAGCCCGTCGGTACTGTCCATCGCCACTGTCCTGACAGTATCTTCACCGATATGCTGCTGCACCTCCAAGACAAGGTTTTTCCCGTCCTGTCTTTTGATGACCAAAGCATCGTGGATTCGTGGCAATTCTTTGGATACGTCTTCTCCGGAAATGTCGAAATGAACGTCGACCACCGGTCCTATAACTTGAGAAACATGTCCTGTCAAACCTGGCATTTTAGTATCGTTTTTTTAGTCCGCGCCCAAGATGAAAAATCCATGCCATACAAGGCCGGATTGCAGTAGTAAAAATTGTAAATCGGCGGACAAATTTTGCCTAAAGGTACGACTATTTTCGATATGTTATCCTCACGGACAATGTTTTTTCACTTTCCGGTTTCTTTCTTCCATTCGTCAAGGAATACCTCCTCGGTAAGACCGAGCAGTTTCATCTGCCTAACCGTTTCCGGCAAGGATTCATTCAGGAAACGCTGTTTTCTGTCATTTATTATTATCTCGGAAGCATCATTTGTTACAAAGTAGCCAAGCCCGCGTTTCGTATGGACGATTCCCTGTCGGGAGAGCATATCGAAAGTCCTGACTACGGTATTGGTATTCACGCCTATCATGACGGCGTATTCTCTGACGCTCGGAATCCTGTCTCCGGCATTGTACCGTCCGGAGACGATTTCATCGCAGATGCGGTCCGCTATCTGCAGATAAATGGCTCTGTCCTGTTTGAAATCATTCATTGACGCTCCTGTCGAATTCGAAATGTTTCATTAGAAGATAGCCCCACAGGATATTCAGAATGGTCAGAAGGCAGAGAATTATCGCTGTGGAAAACCGTGCGGCATCTTTTCCTATAAATCCGACAAACATCAGGAATGCGGGAATGAATATCAGGAGAATATATCCGCAAACGATGACGGCGATTACCGGCTTTCCTGTTTTTCTGCGCATAAGCAGGGTTGGCCATATCAGCTGGAACACGGTGGCTGCAAGGCAGAGAAGCGGTATATCAATGAGCAAGCCGTCCGTATCCCTGAAAAAAAGCGGGCGCAGTCCAGCGGTTTCCGCCGGGTCGATGACATGTCCTGCGATTCCGTACATGCCTGCCCCGATGAGTATTGAGCCGGCCATGCCGATGACGGCAGCTATGAATGCACAGAAGTATACGGAGATGTATTTTTCTATCAGCGAAGCAGGTATCATCAGTCCGGGAACCGGCTTTGATATTCCGATGGCAGCCGCCTGAAACAACGGAAGCGGTACGATGAACAGGACTTTCAGCAAATCTTCGGAAGTTGTCATCATAGCCTGCATGTCATTGCCTTCCGTCAGAATCGGCTTTATAATGCAAAACAGGATGACGGCAGCCATTACACCTGCTCCTTTCAGGAAAGAGTACGCGCAGGCATTGTTCAGCAGCAGCCTGCTGAACAGCATCATTCTTTTGAAACTGACATTCTTCATTTTATGACTCCTTTTGTTACGGCGTTGAACAGCATTTCCAGGTCGAGCGATGACTCTTCATCGTATATGTTAGGTCTTATCGTCCTGTATCCTCCTGCACACGGCTCGAAATAGACGGCACCTTCAGTAGAGAAGTCTTCCGAAAAAGCGTATTTGCGGGCCAATTCCGCTGTGGAACATGTAAAGGCGCTTCCGTCGGTCTTGAGGATGATGACATCGCTCAGCAGGTTTTCGATATCTGAGACGGTGTGCGTGGAGATGACGGCAGTCTGGTTTTCTGTCAGGTGTCTTATCAGCATCTTTCTGAAAACATCGCGGGACGGTATGTCCATGCCTTCGAAAGGCTCATCCATCAGAAGATAAGTTGTCCTTACGGCCAATGCGAAACTGAACAGGACTTTCCTTTTCTGTCCGAAGGACAATTTTTCCATGTCGCGGATGTTCTTGTCCATACCGAAGGCTTCGAGGCAGTCATTCAATATGGTCGTTTCGAACGAGGAATAGAAAGGGGAATGAAGTCTGATGAATTTGTCTAATGAAAGGTGACCGAATCCGAATTCTGCAGGTATGAAAAAAATATTTTCGAGAGTTTCCGTCTCTCTTTCCGCAGCATCCCTACCGTCTGCAGTGATTTTTCCTTTTTTCGGGAAAATTTCCCCGCACAGAAGTTTCAGCAGCGTGGTCTTTCCTGAACCGTTCTTGCCTAAAAGACCGTAAATACGGCCTTTATATATGGCGAAATCCAGATTTCTGACTACGATAGAGTCCTTTTCGTATCCGTAGGCTACTTTTGAAATAGAAATCATATATTTTTATGTCTTACTGTACTATTTTAGTGGTACACCGCAAAAATAGAAAAATTAAAAATGAAATCAAAAAATTTCAAAACGGATCGTATCTTACCGGGATATAGAGTAGGGATTACAGTCCCAATTCCACCTGGAAGCGGAGGCTCCAGCGGTCGTTGAGAGGGGAGGAGACGAACTGGTCGCGGTAGTTGTAGGAGAGGTCGAGCTGTACTTTCAGGCTGTGGCCTATGATGTAGCGGGTCACTCCGACGGTGCTCTGGTTCCATGTGCGGTAGCCGGCAATCGTCTGAACGGCCTTGTCAGGCATCATGGTAGAATTCCGCAGGGCTATTTCCCATTTCCTGTCGAAAAGGTAGCTGGCCTGGACATTCAGTCCGGAGCCTGTGTATATGAATGTATCGCTGCCTGGCATAAGGGCGCTGCCTCCGTCGAGGATATGCCGTCCCATATAGTCTGCATTGAAGGCGAAGCCTCTGTATTTAAGGATGATGTCGGCATAGTAAGAGCCGAGGTCGCGGGTATTGCCGTCAGGCATCAGATCTCCCTTGAAGCCCTGGGTGAGGCAGGTGTTCTGGTTGAAAGAATAGCCTCCGGCTATCATCAGTTTTACATTCTCCTCGTATTCGGTATCACCTTCGGTGTATTCGCCTTTGGCATGGAAACGGCCGAAAGGAAAGAGCTCGAGCCGACCCGTATAGTCCAATCCGTCTATGTCCGAGTTTCCCCAGTTGCGCCCTTCTCCCAATGTCACCGAGGCCAAGGCCGCCAATGCGAAGCCGTCGTATGTTCCGTAGTGGTATTCTCCGAAGAAACCGAAGTCCCGGTCGCCTCCGAATTCACTGTTGACGATGCTTCTGTCGACGAACTGCAGAGCGCTCGACGAATTTATTCTGGCACGGTTGGTTTTCAGCTTGGTCTGTCCGAAGCCGAGATTCCAGTCGGAGTTCGGCCTGAAATATACGATGGCATCGCGGATGATGTTCACGTTTCCGTTGGGGCGGTTACCCGCATCGTAGTTCGAGAAGCCGAGCTGAATCGAATAGATGAATTTCGGCGAGAAGATGTATCCGTCGAAGCGCAGTCTAAGCCGTTTTACCTGAGCTTCAGCCTCTGTCAGACCGATGTTGTCGTTGAAGTGGAGTCCCGCCAGGTTCTGCATCCTGAAGCGGATGGTCATTTCGTACGAGTCGTTTTTCGGGCGGAATGTCACGCCTTTCCCCACTTCGATATTGGGCAGATTCTCGAGCTGCTCCAAGAGTTCTTCCGTATGGTCCAAGGAGTCCGAAAGAAATGCTTCGATTCTGTCTGTCTGGGCTGATGCCGTTGCCGCCGCCATGAATGCTGCGGCAATGATAGTTGTCAGTCTGTTCATGCTCAAATGTCGTTTCGACGATCTGTCCATCTTTTTTACATTCTGTTATTGCCCGGAATGACCGGGCAACCAATTCTTACAAAGATAGATATTACTTGTTCCAAACTTATATCGGAGATGTTAAAATTTTGTTAAGAGTGTTCAGAGCAGGGTTGGAACTTTTGACTATTCTATATTATAACAGGTTTTTACGAGGAGATGTGTTTTTGTATGATAATTTGTTTATATTGATGGTAAATTTCATGGAGATTCTACAATGATTGAGCATCTGTTGGAGCCGTTGGTGGCGGAAAGATTCAGGAATGAGGAAAAATACAGGGAAGGACACATAAGGATAACGAATCCGCTGCCCGGCCGGGCAATAATGGGAGTGCATATTCCCGAAATGAGAAAACTGGCCGGGGAACT
>CALUSD010000190.1 GCA_944323295.1 uncultured Bacteroidales bacterium
AACCTGGCGGTATCTGCTTTTTTCGAATGGCCGAGCACGGCCAATATTTTTATGAGTATCAGGTAGATAATGGCAAGGTGCATGCCTGAAAGCGCGAGTATGTGCGAAGCTCCGCTGTCCCGGAAGGCTTTTGTGACAGAAGCAGGTACGTCCGACTGGTCACCCGTGACCAATGCTTTGATCAAGGCATTGCTGCCATAGTCTTTCAGCGGCAGGGAATCAATGCTCGATTTAAGCCATATTGCCGCAGGCGCCGTAATCCTTTCTGCAGCCGGTACATGGCTTTCCGGTACAGTCAATTCCGCAAGATGATGGTTCGACCAGCAGAAAAGACCGCAGAAAAATACGGCGGATGCGACCAGTACATATTTCAGAAAGCCGTTCAGCCTGTTTTTCCAGGAAATCCCCATCACGGCCATGCCGAGAGCGGCGCACAAAGACAGGACAGGTACTGCATACGAGCCTGTCGAATGAAAAAGTCTGTTGCCGCAAATGAAAATTCCGGTAACGGTACCGGCGCAGAATGGCAATGCGTACAGCACGGATTCTTTCCCCTCTACCATTTTTGTCCAAATCAGATAAACAACATTAATCCGTTTAAAAATTTACGATGACAAAATTTTAAACAGCTTCTTATGAATTTTTGCTAAAGTACTCATTATTTTTATAACTTTGCGTTGTTTTCGGAAAATTAATGACAGATTACAATTTATTTTATATAATATGATTATCCTTGTATTGAATTGTGGAAGTTCGTCCCTCAAGTATCAGCTACTCGATATGAAGAGCGACGAAGTATTCGACCTGATGGCGAAAGGCCTTGTCGAAAGAATCGGAATGGACGCCGGATGTATAAAGCATCAGACTACCGGGAAAGAAAAATATGTAAAGGAAATGCCTATCCCGGACCATACCGTGGGCATAAAAGTAGTGCTCGATGCATTGTTGGACAAGGAGTTCGGTGTACTTTCCACACTTGAAGACATCGAAGCCGTGGGACACCGTGTCGTACACGGAGGCGAGGAGTTCTTCTGCAGCAAGCTCATCGACGATTCGGTTATTTCCCAGATAGAGAAATGCTGCGATATAGCACCTTTGCATAATCCTGCCAACCTCCTCGGTATCAAGGCGGTATCCGAGGTGCTCCCTACCGTGCCGCAGGTCGCCGTGTTCGATACCGCTTTCCATCAGACGATGCCGTCGTACGCCTATATGTACGCATTGCCGTATGAGTATTATGAAAAATACAGGATACGCCGGTACGGCTTCCATGGAACGAGCCATAAATACGTGTCTGCAAAAGGCGCCAGATTTACCGGATTGGACATCGAAAATTCCAAAATCATTACGTGCCATCTCGGTAACGGAAGTTCCATTACGGCCATTGCCAACGGCAAATCCATCGATACTTCCATGGGTTTTACCCCTCTCGAGGGCATCATCATGGGTACGCGGTGCGGCTGCATCGATCCTGAAATCGTCACTTATCTTCAGGAAAAGGAAAACCTTACGACGGAGCAGATGCACAATATCCTGAACAAGAAGAGCGGTTTTCTCGGTCTGTCGTGCATTTCATCCGACGCCCGCGATCTGAACGATGCCGCAAATGCGGGTGACAAGAAGGCGAAACTGACTCTCAAGAAGCTCGTTTACGATATTACGAAATATATCGGGGCATACACTGCCGTCATGAACGGAGTGGACCTCATCGTCTTCACCGGAGGAATAGGGGAGAACAACAGCCGGCTTCGCCGCAGAGTATGCGAAAATCTTTCATATCTCGGACTGAAATTCGATTATGAAGCGAATGTCGCTACAGGAAAGGACACGCTGATTTCCCTCCCGGAATCCAGGGTGAAAGTAGCCGTCATCACTACCAACGAGGAACTCGTGATAGCGCAGGACACCATGCACATAGTTACTGAAAATAACCAATAAAAACTTAAAATATAATGTTCACTAAATTCGAAGATATCTTTGCCGAACTTGCCGGCAGAGGTGCTAAAAAAAGAATGGTAGCAGCCTGGGCCGTAGACGGCCATACGATTTCTGCCGCAAGCAAGGCTGTAGACCTCGGGATGATAGATGCCACCCTCGTAGGCGATGAGAATCTCATCAGGGAGCAGTGCGAAAAAGAGGGGATAGACATAAACAAGTTTACCATAATGCACAATCCGTCCGAACTGCCGGCCGTGGCACAGGCTGTGACCATGGTCAACCAGGGCATGGGCGATATCCTTATGAAAGGTCTCTGCAGTACGGACAAGTTCATGAGAGCCATATTGAACAAGGAAACCGGTCTTCTTCCGCCTAAAGCCGTTCTGAGCCATGTTTCCGTCATCCAGAATCCTAATTACCACAAGCTGATTTTCCTCAGCGACATGGCTGTGATTCCTCTTCCGGACCTGAGCCAGAAAAAGGCGATGCTCGGATATCTCGTGAATACGGCGCACGCAATGGGCATAGCATGTCCGAAAGTGGCTATTATAGCTGCGACGGAGCAGATGCTCGAAAAAATGCCGGCCTGCGTAGAAGCTGCCGTGCTTGCGAAGAAAGTGGATCGCGGGGAAATCAAGGGCTGTATTGCCGACGGACCTCTCGCTTTGGATGTTGCCATTGACCAGGAATCTGTGGAGATCAAGCACCTCGTCAGCCCTGTTGCCGGCGATGCCGACTGCCTTCTCTTCCCTAATATCGAGTCTGCCAATGTTTTCTACAAGACCAACTCCAAACTTGCAGCCGATGTCAAGCAGGCGGGCATGGTGGTCGGTGCCAAAGTGCCGTGCGTCCTTTCAAGCCGTGCCGACAGCATCGATACGAAATTGAATTCCATCGCTATTGCAGCAATGGCGGCAAAATAAACCCATCGTTATGTCAGGTAAGATTTTGGCGTTGAACACCGGATCTACCTCGACCAAGATAGGATATTATGATTCAGGAGTGAAACTGTTCGAGGAGAACATACTTCACGATCTTGAAGAATTATCCGGATACGACTCTGTAATGGATCAGGAATCTATGAGACGGACTACCATTACAGAGTTTCTTGTGTGCAGAGGTATCAGAATCGAGGATACGGACGTCGTCATGGCCCGGTCAGGACTTATAACTCCCATAGAAACCGGAGTTTATGAGGTGACGGAACCGCTGAAAGCGGCGTTGAGGGCATGCCGCAACGGTGTGCATGCATGCAACCTGAGCGGACTTATAGCGTCCGGAATCGCGGAAGACGTGAATGCCGTCAGGGCGGCAAAAGGTATCGAAAGCAAATGCAGGGCTTTCATAGCCGATCCTCCGATGGCTGACGAAATGCTGCCTGAGGCCAAACTCGGAGGCATTCCGGAATTTACGCGCAGGCCTTTGTGCCATGCGCTGAATTCCCGCGCCGTAGTGCGTCGTTATGCCAGGTCGGAAGGCAGAAGTCCGGAAGAAGTAACGGCAATAGTCGCACATGTCGGCGGAGGGACATCGGTCACGTTGCATAAGGGCGGGCGGATTATCGATACGAACGACGCATTGGGTGGTGACGGTCCTCTCAGTACAGAAAGGGCTGGAACGGTACCTGCGTTTCCGTTGATAGAGATGTGTTTCAGCGGGAAGTATTCGAAAGACGAAATCAAGAAAAAATTAGTCGGTCATGGAGGCGCCGTCGCGTATTTCGGAACGAACGATTTCCGTTCGATAGCGGAAAAGGCGGCTTCCGGTGACGATAAGGCTTCGATGTTCGTGGAGGGTTTCTGTCTGAGCGTAGCCAAATACATAGCATCGCTTGCCGCGGATGTCTGCGGACATGTGGATGTCATCATCCTTACCGGAGGGATAGCCTGGAACACCTCTCTTATGGACAGGATTTCGTCTCGAGTGTCTTTTATTGCGCCTGTAAAGGTTTATCCCGGCGGCAACGAGATGGATTCCCTTGCAGAGAACGGCTATGCCGTCCTTTCAGGAGAACTCAGGATAAAGGAATTCATTGCTCCCGAGTATCCGACCCGAGACTGAAAAGGTCCCGGGCCGGCAGGGCGCTGCCGTATGCCTCCCGGCATTTTCTGAACAGGCTTTCCGTGTTTTTCGTGAATCCTGGTCCTTTCCACGTACTCGTGTTGGTGATCATGATCCAGCATTCCCCGTCAGGGAAATATTTCACTAGAGCGCTTGTCCCTCCGAGGGTTCCGGTCCTGGTCCATTCTCCTGTCGGTTTGGTGTCGTTCCATCCCAAGGAGAATGTTTCGGTATCGAAGTATTCGGTCATTTCAGCTACGCTTTCTTCGGATATTATGTCCTTTATGCCCGGCTTTCCATCTATGGATGCGACGAATCTGCACAATTCCGCAGCCGATCCGCACCATGCTCCTGCCCCCGAGAGTCCTCTGATGTCGTTCCCTCCATAGCATCTTTCGACCATTCTCCCGCTGAGATTGTATTCTTCGCACGGCTCGGAGCCGGACTGCATGTAATATCTCACTTCATTGGGGTATCTTTCTTCGTAGTAGTTGTTCGCTATATGCATGTCATGGCACCCGGCCGGTTTCAGAACATTTTCTTTTATAAATGTCTCATATTCCGTACCGCTTGCCTTTTCGATGATCATAGACAGAAGCAGGTAGCCGAAATTCGAATATCTCTGCCAGCTTCCCGGCTGGTATCCGAGCGGCCTTGTCAGCACGCACCGTACGAGTGTTTCGTGGTCCGGCGGTCCGTCGAGACGGAACTGTCTGATTATATCCCGTGTCGAGAACATGGGATCTCCGCGGCTGTTCGTAAATCCGGCCTTATGTCTGAGAAGTTGTTCTACCGTGATTCCGAATTTGCTTTTTTCCCTGATGGCAGCCGTGTAAATGGAATCGTTCAGAATACCCCTCGGCCCGAAAACCGTGTCCTGAAGGCTCAGAAGCCCCCTTTCTTTCAGTATCATGATTCCTGTGGCCGTTATCAGCTTGGATACGGAAGCCATCCGCAGGATATGGCCGGGAGTCATTTCTTCGTCTTCCTCCCTGTTGGCATAGCCGTACCCCTTGGCATAAAGCAGGGAATCGTTTCTCATGACGGCAAGAGACGCTCCCTTTATTTCCCATTGTTTCATGTACCGCTCTATCATCCTGTCCATCCCTTCGGTAGCTTCCGATGCGGACATGTCGTTCGTCAAGGTGTCATTCAGACTTTTTACCGGCGTTTCGTCGGATTGCCGCATGGCAGCCTTGTCTTTCGAAGTGGATGTCAGAGGGAGCACTACGGCTATGATGACTGCAATCAGGATGACAGGAGAAAATATGATCAGCCGTTTTGCGCTCATTTTCCCTCCTTCAGAAGACCGGCCCTTTTAGCGAAATCGATGATATGGTCCGCTGTCCCCTCGATTCCGAGAATGGATGAATCCACGCACAGATCGTAGTTGGAAGCGACGCCCCAGTTTCCGAACGTATAATAGTTGTAGTATGTCTCCCGTTTTCTGTCAGTCTTTTCTATCAGATCGACCGCTTTTTCCCTGCTCAGCTCCATTCTCTCCGAAATCCGTTTTATCCTGACTTCCATGGGGGCGGTGATGAAAATATCCAAGGTGCAGTCCAATTCTCTGAGGATGTAGTCCGCACAGCGTCCTACAATGACGGCGGATTCCTTTTCTCCGATTTCCTTTATGACTGAACTCTGGATCATGAACAGATTTTCTCCGTTCAGGAAATTCCTGCCTGAGCCGAACGGAGTTGCGAAAAACGATGATACGGGGAACATGTTTCGCTTTTCGTCCTTGATTTTGAATACATCCGGACTGAATCCGCTCGATTCGGCGGCTTTTGTAATGAGTTCATTGTCGTAGACAGGTATCCCGAGTTTTTTGCCGAGTTCTATTGCTACTAGCTTTCCTCCGCTGCCGAACTGGCGGCCCACGTTTATGATTATCTTGTCCATAAGCTATTTTACAATCACGCTTCGCCTCGGCATATCCGAATAAATTCGGCTCTGCTCTCGGCTTGCAGTTTACTTTATTTTACTTCCAAGGATGGACGGGTCGTCTCCGTCCTTGAGCATCTTCAGTTTTTTCATAAGTCCTATCAGCAGGATGGCGGTCAGGGTCGCCGCCAAAAAGTCCGAAATCGGGAACGAAATCCATATTCCCTTGGCGTCAAGGAACATTGGCAGAAAGTACAAAAGCGGAATGAGGAACAGAAGCTGACGCGACATCGACAGGATGATGGACTTGTTTATCATTCCGAGACACTGGAATAGGTTGGAAGTCACCATCTGGAAGCCTACGACAGGCAGCATGAGATTTATCAGGACAAGTCCCTTTGCCGCCAGCTCTATCAGTTCCGCATCAGACGTAAAGATGGATACGGCGGCATGCGGGATGCCCACCGATACCGCAAACCCTACCAAGGCTACCAAAGTGGCGAATTTTACCGTTTTTTTGTAGACCTCTATTACTCTCGAATACTTTCTTGCCCCGTAATTGTACCCTGCTATAGGCTGCATTCCCTGATTCAGCCCCATGTTTATCATTATGAACAGGAATGAAATCCTGTTTACGATGCCGTACGCACCGATGGCAAGGTCGCCGCTGTATGTTTTCAGCTGCTGGTTGATGAGCAGGGTTACAAGGCACGCGGCAGCATTCATCAGGAACGGGGCCAGTCCGATGGAAAGCGAATCCTTGGCTATTCTGAAATCTACCTTGAAACTCCCTTTCCGGAAATGGAGAAGCCTGTTCTTGTCGCTGAAAAATTTCAGAATGACCACAAGAGCCGTAAGCTGCGCGATAACGGTGGCCAATGCGGCTCCGCGGATGCCCATGTCCAACCAGAATATGAATATCGGAGCCAAAATGATATTCAGCACCACGGTAAGAATGGTCAGATACATCGCCATCTTGGGGTTCCCGGACGCTCTGAGCAGGCTGTTCAGACCTAAATACAGATGGGTGACGGCATTGCCGAGAAGTATGACCTGCATGTATTCCCGCGCATAGACTATCGTGTTCTCGCTCGCCCCGAAGAAGTACAGTATCGGGTCGAGGAAAATCAGGGATACGGCCATGAAGAGCACTCCGACCAAAATGTTGAGCACTACGACATTGCCCAGCACCTTATTCGCTATGTCGTAATTCTTCTGGCCCAAAAGCACCGACATGATGGTGCTGGCACCGACGCCTACCAAGGTCCCGAAAGCCGCCGAGAGATTCATCAGAGGAAACGTGACTGCCAGTCCGGCAATGGCCAAAGGCCCCACGCCGTGTCCGATGAAGATACTGTCGATCATGTTGTACAGGGACGATGCCGTCATCGCGACGATAGCCGGCCCTGCATATTTCGTCAGGAGCTTTCCGATTTTTTCCGTCCCTAACTCCAATGGAATTGCATTGTTTACAGCCATTTATTCTTCCTCCTCCTCTTCTTCCTCTTCCGCATCAGGATCAGCGACCAATTCTATTTCGAATACGAGCGGAGCATATTCCGGAATCTGCGAGCCGCTTCCGCCTGATCCGTAGCCCATCGATGACCAGAACATTCCGGTACATTTTTCAAACGGTTCCGTCACCCGCCAGAGAGTGCTTGCAAATCCTGTGATAACGCTGTTTCCGTCGAGCTCGATTTTCGTGGAGTCCGTAGACATGGTCACTTCTACGGGACCGTATGTCTTGGAGGCGTCATGGATATGATAGTCTTTCGCCACGTTTTCGATGCTCGTGTCGAATACCTGTCCGTCGAGCCGCCTACCGGTGTAGTTTATAAAAATGGTGGTATCCTTATGGAAATCGACTTTCCCGGACTCTGAATCTTCTCCCGCAGCGGCTGCCGCTGTCTTGCTGTAGAAATAGAATCCCTCGAATACTGGCTCGGTACCGTTGACGTATTCGGCGG
>CALUSD010000191.1 GCA_944323295.1 uncultured Bacteroidales bacterium
ACTCAGATACGATTTTATGAACGGACGCTATCATCTGCTGGCTCCGCGGCTTTCAGGAACGTTGAAATTCTTCGATCAGCTGTCGGTAAGGGCCGCCTGGGGACTTGCCTACAAGGCTCCCGCCATGGTCCAGCTCTATCCGGGTCCTGCATATTTCGACTATACGAACATGAGCTACTATGCCACGGACCCTGCGGAAAGACTTGCCATCGTCAGCACCTACGTGTACGAAGCACGGAACGAACATCTGAGGCCGAGCCATACGAATACCGTGGAGGCCGGAATCGACTGGGAGTCACGATGGCTGACCCTCCGGCTGACGGCATATCACAAGGTGCTCAAAAACGGAATCACTCTCTCTCCGGAGCTGCTGATGCTCTATAAGCAGAATTATGAGGTCGTGGATGCTCCGGAAGGAGAGCCGCCGACTGTAAGTCCGATAGAGGGCGACACGGATATCCTGCTGAGGGAGAAATTGGTGATGAGCAACGATATCGAGGAGACTACGGACGGAATAGAACTCACATTGGTCCCGGCCAGAATCGAAAGCACGCATACCGAGTTCAACATACAGGGAAGCTATGTCAGGACGAGGCAGCAGAACCACGGCTACAGATTGGAACTCTCGAGGTATGTAGTGGGAGATGCGAAAGCCCGTTATGGAGTATATGAGAATTCGCAGTACATTACCCGGGTCGGCTCCGGCCGCATCACCGCCATACAGCAGATACCCAGACTGAGGCTCATTTTCACCCTCAGCGCTGAACTGAATTTCGTGGACTATGTGGAGCCTGTCGGAGGAAGCCTGTGGCCCATAGCCTACTATGACGGGGACGGGACCTACCATGACATACCGGTAGAGGAGAGGGAGACGGAGCAGTATGCCGATTTGAAACGCGAGGCGAGCGTCCTGGAGATTACGGACAAAAAGCCGGTCTATGCCAATTTCCATCTGCAGATAAGAAAAGAGACGAGAAACGGGCATTCGTTCAGCCTCTACGCCAACAATTTCCTGTGGTACAATCCGACTTACGTCTTTAAAGACTCCCGCAGGACCCTGAACGGCGACATCAATTTCGGTTTCAGCATGACATTTACCATAACATCTAAAACAAACAACAAATGACACGTTTTAATTCTTTAGTCGGAATCCTTTTCTGCATGACGGCAGCGGGATTCATGTCCGTGTCCTGCGTGGACAATATGGACGACGAGTCTTATCTCGGCTCTCTCAGCGTAACAGTCGAAGCTCCCGAAGCATATCCTGACATGGAGTTGTCCGGACTTACAGTATCCATCCTGAGTACTGCCGACGGCGTACAGTCCACACAGACCACCGACGACAAGGGAACAGCCCTTTTCGAGGAATTGACTGCGGGAACATATAATATTTCGGTATCCGGAACATACGAAGGTACCAGTATTAACGGTGTGGACAACGGAGTGCTGGTGGAATCACAGGTGACCGCATACTCTACGGTAAGTCTGATGGCAACTACAGTTGATTTGGACAGCCCGTATTATGGCCTGATAATCAAGGAAGTATTTTATTCGGGGCACAGCTATAATTATGATGTGGCAGGAGCTACAGTGGTAAAGGACTATTTTTTTGAATTGTACAATAATGGAGATAAGGCTATATATCTGGATGGAATCCATGTTGCAGAAGCATGGTCGCCTGTGACAAGTGACGATATAGCAAATGCTCCTGCCATATCTCTGAGGGAAGACCCGAATCTGGATCATAATTATGTATATGTAAGTAGCGTGATTCGTGTGCCAGGAAGTGGACAAGAGCATGTGTTGAATCCAGGAGAAAGTTTTTTAGTTGCTACCAATGCTATTAATTTTAAGGAAGAAGTCAGAACGGCTGCTGCTGAATATGGATTACCCGTAGATCAGACGATGATTGACCATATCATAGATCTTTCCACAGCAGATATGGAAACATATATGAGAGATTGGTTATATGATCAGGGCCGAGTAGGAAATGAATACTTCGATCTTGACAATCCTGACGTACCGAATATGGACAATGTCTATATAGCAGATCCGTATGATTATTTTTATCTTGATATGACTGGAAGTACGTTGATCGTATTTAAACCTGAAGAAGAACTTACGGATAAGGATGTCATGATTTACAGTTATGTGGGTGGAGACGAGGCGAAAGAGCAGGCTCTTATGAAAATTCCTGTAGACTGCATAATAGACGGCGCCGACTTCGTGAACAACATGGAATCCGCCCGCTGGAAGAGACTTCCGGACGTAGTGGATATCGGTTTCGGCTATATTCCTAACGACGACGGCTCCATGACCAATTTCAGCCAGCGCAGAAAGGTGGATGCCGAGGCTTCCGCAAAGGCGGGCCGCACCATATTCTATGACACGAACAACACCACGAACGATTTCGAGCCGATAGACCCTCCTACTCCGAAAGGCGGTTTCAATTATTGATGAATTCATATAGAATCATATTGCTTTTCAGTCTGCTTTCCGTATCCCTGCATGTTGCGGGGATGCGGGATGCGGATACCTTGTCTGTTCCGGACAGGGCTGAAAGGGAGTTTTTCGGGACGCAGTACCGTTATGTTTACGGGGATAACCCGTCCATGCTGACATGGTGGGAGTATCCGACATATGCGGAAATCAGTCTCGAAGGCGACTGTGAAGACGGGAAACTGCATCATCCGCAGACTTGCGACGGACTGCTGTTGGGGCGGGTGTATACCGAATCCATTGTCCGGCTTCCGGACAACAAATGGGTGTTCAGCGGCAGCTTCGTCTATGAAAACGGCCAGGCCGACAGCGTCAGGGCCAATCTTTCATACCGTCTCAGGAACAACGGCTCCCCGTCCTTCTATTTCTGCAAGAATCCGGGGACGAAATGGAATATCCAGAAGTACGGACTGACGGCCGCAGCTGCGAGAAAGTTCGGTACACGCTGGTCTGCAGGGGCTTCCGCAGTTTATACAGGGGACATGTCTTTCCGCAAGAACGATGTGAGGAATGCCCAGACTACGCTCAACATCGATCTGAGAATAGCGGCTTCCTACAGCCTGCCTTCAGGCCATGTTTTCAGTCTCGGAGCGAGCTGGCTGCATGCCAAGGAGAAGCCCGGTTTCAGTACGATTTACTCGAGCGGTCCGGATTTTACCATTTATCTGATAAACGGTCTCGGAACATATCTGTCCGATTTGCTGAACAATATGGCCTGGATAGAAAATGCTCCAGGGGCGTTTGCACAGTGGATGCAGAAAAACGACAGGAACGAATTTTCCGTGGCGTACGATTTCTGTTCCGGAAGCGACGGATGGTATCAGCAGGGTATCCAGTCTGCCAAGAGACAGCAGCGCTGGACCGATTACCGCTACATGAAGCATCAGGCGACTTTCTCCGAATCGCTTTTTCTCGGCAGATCGTCCCTTCATCTGCGCGGCAATGCCGGTATGACGACAGGCTCCGGAAAATCATGGAACAATTCTTCCTCGGTGTATATCCGGAATTATAACTACAATGCCCTGACGGCCGATGTTTCCCTTGAGTGGAGGCCCGGGATGCCTGTCCTCGAATCGGTGATGGCCGGAGCAGGATATCTGTCGGAGAACAGACAGGACAAAAGCTATAATTACCGGTTCGGACATTCTGCGGCGGATGCGTTCCTGAAAGTGCAGACCGGTTTCAGCATAGGACGCGTATATGCGGGAATATTCGCTGCCGGCAGCTACGTGACGGGGCTTTCTGTTTCCCACAGGCCCGGGGCTGCCGCAAATACCGGAAATATTTATACGGAATACATAGGTATTCCATTGAGCGAATGGTATGATGAAGACATTGCCGGCTTTTCTGCCGGCATCGATGCCGATATCCCGGCGGGGAAGAACAACATCATTGCCGTAGGCGCCAGGTATTCAAGAGACATGAGTCTCGTTTCAAAACGGAATTTCAACACAGCACAATTATCCATAAGTATTTTTTTCTGATTATGAGCAAAGGTTTTTCGGCGGCTGCAGCCGTCTTGTCGACATTGTTGTCCGCAGGGGCGTTTTTATCCTGCAGCAACGCATCCGGGATGACCGGACTCGATGCTTTCGTGATTTATAACGGTAACGGTACTCCGGTTTCGTACGAAAAGATGATGCAGGATATTTCAAGATCGGATGTCATCCTTTTCGGAGAGATGCACAATGATCCGATTTCGCACTGGATGGAACTCAATATCGCGAAGGATCTTTATGAGTTGAAGGGCGGCGGGCTCGTAATCGGCGCCGAGATGTGGGAGAGCGACAATCAGCTGACGTTGGACGAATTCGTCCTCGATTCCCTGATGGACATGGATACCTATGTGGCGAACTCGAGACTGTGGCCGAATTTCGATACGGACTATAAGCCGGTATTGGAGTTCGCCGCCGGGAACAGGATTCCGTTCATTGCCACGAATGTACCCCGGAAGTATGCCAACATGGTTTCGAAAATGGGAATGGGCGTTCTGGATTCGCTCGATAGGGCTGCCTTTTCTTATATGGCACCGCTTCCGATAGAGGTGGATTATGAAGACCGGCTTTATGAATATGTGGCCGATTTCTTCAAGAATATGGGCGGCATGCCTGCTAAAAAGAGCGATGTGCGGAACCTCGTGGATGCCCAGGCTCTGAAAGATGCGACCATGGCGTATTTCATCACTGAAAACCGTGACGATGACCAGACTTTCTTCCATTTTCAGGGGGAACTCCATTCTGCATATCATTCTGCAATAGCGCATTATGTCAGGAAATATGCTCCGGGGACAAAAATTTCCACCGTGTCCGTCGTGGAAGCGGAAGACCCTGCGAAAGCGAAGATAGAAAAGGGGCGTGCGGACTATGTCGTAGTTGTTCCACTCTCAATGACGAGGACTTATGCAGACTGAGGATATCGAGATAAAGATCGACCATATCACACACTGCTACGGCACGCAAAAGGCTTTGGACGATGTCTGCCTCGAGCTTTCCGGGCATAATACGATAGGACTGCTCGGAGCGAACGGGGCCGGGAAGTCCACGCTTATGAATATTATATGCGGAGTGCTTACTCCCACATCCGGCTCCGTCAGCATAAACGGGTATACGATAGCGTCTTCTCCGGTAGAGGCGAAACAGAGGTTGGGATTCCTGCCTCAGAAACCGCCGCTACTTCCGGATCTGAGCATCGAGGAATATCTGCGGTACGCCGCGCGTCTGAGGGAGGTGAAGGATGAACGCCGGGCCGTGGAGCGCGCCATGGAGAAATGCGGGATAACGCATTTCCGCAAACGGCTTATAAAAAACCTGTCCGGAGGATATCAGCAGCGTGTCGGAATCGCCCAGGCCATCATCCATACTCCGTCGTTCATCGTTTTGGATGAGCCGACGAACGGTCTGGACCCTACACAGATCATAGAAATCAGGAAACTGATAGAGGAGATATCCTCGAACTGCATGGTGCTTCTTTCCACGCATATCCTGCATGAGGTGCAGATGTGCTGCAGGCAGATAATCATGATAGCTCACGGGCAGACCGTTTTC
>CALUSD010000192.1 GCA_944323295.1 uncultured Bacteroidales bacterium
CATTTATCGTATCTCCGGGCTTGACCGTGCGCGAGGGCTTGATGTCGGTGCCGTTCAGCCTTACCTTTCCGCCTTTGCATGCATCGGTAGCATCGCTCCTTGTCTTGAATACGCGTATCGACCAAAGGTATTTGTCTATTCTTACTTCCATGGTTAATTAACGTCAGTTCGACGAATTTATGTTGTTCAGGACTAAGGAATTCGTCGAACAGTCGTTAAGGATTTCTTCGAAATCCGATTGTCTTAAACCCCAGTCGCTGTAGCGACAGCCCCTTTTCAAGGGGCGCCACCCCCATTCGCCCCCTCGCTGGGGGCTCGTCGCAGAACTCGTTCTGCTCCTTCAGCGGTAGTTCGATGACTTTCAACAAGTTGAAATTCGTCGAACTCACGTTAAGTTATGCATCGACATTGGCATAGTGAGCATTCTGCTCAATAAACTCCCTCCTCGGCGGCACATCATCCCCCATAAGCATGGAGAACGTTCTCTCCGCCTCGGCCGCATTGTCTATGGTCACCTGGCGGAGCAGCCTGCGTGCAGGGTCCATGGTGGTCTCCCAGAGCTGTTCATCGCTCATTTCACCCAAACCCTTGTACCTCTGTACGGTCACGCCTTTTTCCGTACCTTTTCCGAGTTTTTCGGTAGCCGCACGTCTTTCATCGTCGGTCCAGCAATAGATTTCTTCCCTGCCTTTCTTGACAAGGTAAAGCGGAGGCGTAGCTAAATAGACATAGCCGTTCCTTATCAGATCCTGCATGTAGCGGAAGAAGAATGTCAATATCAGCGTGGCGATATGGCTTCCGTCGACATCGGCATCTGTCATGATTATGACCTTGTGATAGCGGAGTTTGGACAAATTCAAGGCCTTGTGATCGTCTTCAGTGCCTACGGTGAGGCCGAGGGCGGTATAGATGTTCCTGATTTCCTCGCTTTCGAAGACCCTGTGTTCCATAGCCTTTTCCACGTTCAGAATCTTACCCCTGAGCGGCAGAATCGCCTGGGTCATCCTGTCGCGTCCCTGCTTTGCGGTACCGCCTGCTGAATCTCCCTCCACAAGGAAAAGCTCGCATTTTTCAGGATCCCTCAGAGAGCAGTCCGCCAATTTTCCAGGCATGCCTGCGCCTGACATCACGGTCTTGCGCTGTACCATTTCACGGGCCTTGCGTGCCGCGTGGCGGGCGGTAGCCGCCAATATCACCTTGTCCACTATTGCCCTGGCATCCTTCGGATTTTCTTCGAGATATGCCTCGAGTGCCGACGCCGTGGCCTGGGACACAGCGGAGACTACTTCTCCGTTTCCGAGTTTGGTCTTCGTCTGTCCCTCGAACTGAGGCTCGGCCACCTTGACGGAAATGACGGCGGTAAGCCCTTCGCGGAAATCATCGGCGGCAAGATCGAATTTCAGTTTGGACAGAAGGTTGTTTTTGTCGGCATAGTTCTTCAATGTCCTCGTAAGGCCCATTTTGAAGCCCTGGAGATGCGTACCTCCTTCTATGGTGTTGATGTTGTTTACGTAAGAATATATTTTCTCGGAAAATCCGGTGTTGTACTGCATCGCGATTTCTATCGGGATGATCTTGTCCGTTTCGAGATAGATGGGATTTTCCGTCAGTTTTTCCGCACCGCCGTCGAGATAGTTCACGAATTCTTTCAGACCTTCCTTAGAGTAGAAGACTTCGCTGCGGCAGAGCCCGGTAGGATTTCCGTTTTCGTCGGTCAGCTTCTCTCTCTTGTCCGTCAGTATCAGTTTGATGCCTTTATTGAGGTATGCGAGCTCGCGAAGCCTTGCAGCCAAAGTATCGTATTTATAGACAGTAGTGACCGTGAAGATTTCCGGATCCGGATGGAAAGATATCGTAGTTCCGGTGTCGGAAGCCTCGCCGGTCACTTTCACGTCCGAAAGCGGCTTGCCTTTCGAGTATTCCTGAACGAAAACTTTGCCTTCGCGGTGGATTTCCGCCCTGAGATAATCCGAAAGTGCATTCACGCAGGATACGCCCACTCCGTGCAGACCTCCGGACACCTTGTAGCTGTCCTTGCTGAATTTTCCACCGGCATGCAGCACTGTCAACACTACTTCCAGCGCCGATTTGTGCTCCTTTTCATGCATGCCGGTCGGAATACCGCGGCCGTTGTCCTTGACCGTAATGGAATTGTCTTCGTTTATTGTTACCTCTATATCGGTGCAGAAGCCTGCAAGAGCCTCATCTATACTGTTGTCTACAACCTCGTAAACAAGATGATGCAGGCCTCTCTCCCCTATGTCTCCAATATACATCGAAGGTCTTTTCCTCACAGCCTCAAGCCCTTCCAGTACCTGGATACTGCTCGCGGAATACTGGTTTTCCGCATTGTTCATCACTTCGTTTTCACTCATTTTTGTCAGAAAAATATTAAGCGGACAAATTTAATAATTTTCTGACAAAATCAATAAAAAAAGAATACCTCGGCTACAGCTTCAACGTCACGCCGGCGGTGAAATAAATCCCGCTGTCGGCATAAAGCGGCGTACGCTGGATAGTCATGTCGAGGAGGTTGCCTCCATGGAGCCAGAAAGAGCACTTGCGCGTAAATGCGTATTCGAGGGTGACTCCGAGATCCGCATAGCCCGGGACATACACCGTCGGAAAGGAAGTCTTGTCCGCCGAAACATATACGGAGCCTTTTCTCGAAGTAGAGAAATCGCAATTTATACCGAAATAGATCCGCTGTTTCAGATTGTAGCGGAAATCGACACGGCCCGTGAAGGCTGCCGGAGCGAAAAGGTCCCGGGCCCGTCTGCGTACATCGGTCGCCCGATACCGGAAATTTCCTGCAATATCCACGTCCTGCGAACTCCAGAAATAATCAAAATTCGCATAAAACATCTGCCATGCAGAATATTCGATGCCGGCAGCCGGCAGCTGCCCGGCAATGACAACGGTTTCGAGAGGGGCATTGGCAAAGTTCCTGTACCCGGCGCTGAGATCGAAACGCAAACGGTATGCAATGTTGCCCCTGAGGCCTATGGCGGCGGAAATTCTTTCGACCGTATTGTCGAGAAGAGGTGCCGTGCCTGCGATATTGTAATATGGCGAGATATGCCTGTTTGCATCCAGCAGGGATGAATATCTGTTTATATCTGGCCCGCCGCCGGCTGCAAGATAAATATCGAGGTGCTTCCTTATGGCGGTAAAGCCGATTTCAACATCTGGATAAACGACCTGTCCCTTGGTCATGTTCATCTGCGGAAGGAGGGCCTGGCTGTTGTCTCTCAGAAGCAATGCGAATTTTACTCCTGCATTTATGTCCCAGCGGCCCTTGGAGAAGAGATAACGAGGCGTAACCGAGATGTTTCCCGCATTGGATGCCAATACGGCTCCGTAAGAAGCGAAATCGAATCCGATATCGGCCCTGATGGAATGCCCGGAACTGAATGAGCCTCCGAATACGGCATTCACGTCGAGATTATGCTCTGTCAGGCAGTTTTTGACGGGAATATCCGCTGCGGCAGCGTATGTCTCCCCGTATTTCAGCTTGTCTTCCGCATAACGGTAATGCACTCCGATGTCATATATGAAATGCGATTCCGACTTTTTCTTGGAGGAAA
>CALUSD010000193.1 GCA_944323295.1 uncultured Bacteroidales bacterium
CTGGGACAAGATTCAGGCATTTCTCGAGGCCGACCGTTCGGAATATGCTCTCATCCGTGAGGCCCGCGGGGATCAGGGGGAATACAGGCGCAGCTTGGACGAGTATTTGGACAACTGTCTTTTCACGAACTGCGTTATCATCAGGACGTATATTTCCGCTCTCGGACTGGATCCGGAATAATGTCATCTCGAGCGGAGCCGGAGGCGCAGTCGAGAGATCTGCTCACAGTATTGACTATAATCGATTGACAGATCTCTCGACTGCGCTCGAGATGACAAAGGAAACGACCGACTCTCGAGCGCAGTCGAGATGACGGCTACATCTCTATCTTCACATTATCCACCCACAGCACATTCCCCACGCCTCCGTAAAATGCCGGCCCCGAACTGGCAAGGAATGTAAGAATCAGATAATTGGGCTCGTCGTCAGCATCAGCCCATCCGTCCTCTTCCACCAAAACTTTCTCCCCGTCGGAGTTGTAGCAGTAAAATGCCGTCTCCGGATCATTTTTCAGGCCCATGTAGTCCTGATAATAAGGCTCGCCGGTGATGTCCCCGTAAGCTATCTCCACCCTGCAGCCGTTCACCCACTCCGGTACGTTTTCTTCGAAATGGCGAATCGCCGTACCGACTCTCTCTGCATGGACTCTCCCGCTTTCATCTTCCCACCGTTTCTGCAGCACCATATAGAGCTGCGGATAGTCGGGATACCCCATCTCTTTCAAGGCGGAAAAACCTGTCCCGCGGACTACCTCATGTCCGACTTCCGCCTTATAGTCGAAAACCACGGCTTCCGGCCGGCCCTCGAACGGTATCCCGTACAGCACTTTGGACATCGGCGTCTTGGTATCCCTTATCGGCTCCTCCAGACTGCCGATGAACAGCGCACCCTGGCAGGTTACATCCATATTGATCATCCCTAAGACCTTGACGGACTCCACATGGGTTTCTATTCTGGCACAATAACCGTCTCCGCGTTTCTCGGGGAAAACCGTATTGTTCGTTTTAGTCACACCTGCCACTACGGCCAAGACATTGTTCGTGCGCCACAGATAGCCTTCCGGAGCTGAAAACGGCTCCTTTGTCCGCGTCACTTCCTGATTCCCGTAAAATTCGAAAAGATGTTTTCTATCTCCTCCGATCACTCCGGATTCCTTGATTTCACGCACGGACCAGCGGTCGAAAGTGCCGTAAGAATTGATGGAATCCACTATTTCCGTCTGGGCGGACATCTCGCCCGACAGCAGAGACATGGAAATGGTCAAGAAAAAAATAATTGTCCGTCTCATAAAAAATGTCTAAATATGCAGAATATTGTCAAGAATCTCACCGGCAAAGGTAAAGATTTTTTATCGAAATGAAGAACGCCATCTGCAAAATAGCCTTCATCCTGTTTGCGGCAGCCATTTTCCTGCCTCATGACTATTGTATTGCCGTACCGGCAACAAAAAAGGAATTCAGTCTTTTCCAGCCGGACGGGTCGTCTTTCAGGGCAAGGCTCAGAGGAGACGAATTCATGAAAATCCTCACCACCGTCGACGGGTGCACGGTAAAGATGGACGGAGACGGGTGGTACCGCTATGCCTGGTACGAATCCGACGGGACACTGACATTGTCCGACTGGAAGGTCGGACAGCAGGCACCTTCCGACATCATAATTAAGTCAAAGGCGATTCCTTACGAAACGCTTTCTTCTGCTGCCGCGGCAAAAAGAGCGTCCGCAGGCAGGCCGGAAAGAGAAAGTATCCTGCTGAGGACCATGGCAGCGCGCGGTGTGACCACGAAAAGCGGCGAGACGGCGGAGCAGAAACACGGTATTGTGATTTTGGCACAGTTCCAGGATCTCAAATTCCGGGACGGACATACGAAAAGCACTTTCGAAAAAATGCTTACGGAGCCGGGATACAGCACGGACGGAGCTACGGGGTCGGCCATGGATTATTTCAACGACCAGTTCGACGGATACTACAGTTTCTCATTCGATGTCAGCGACATAGTGACCGTATCGCAGAATTTCTCATACTATGGCTCCAATGACAGAGACGGCAGCGACCGGCGCGCTTTCGAGCTCATCAGTGAAGCATGCAGCCTCGCAGACAGGCAGACAGACTTTTCCAAATACGATGATGACGGCAACGGGGAGGTGGACAATGTTTTCGTATTCTTCGCAGGCGGCGATGAGGCTGACGGAGCAGGAGAGGATCATATATGGTCGCATGCGTGGTATCTTGCAGACGGGGCGGGCGTAAATCTGGTATTGGACGGCGTCAAAATCAACAGATATGCATGTACATCCGAACTGAGACGGACCGATGGAGACGGTTATGCTCTTGCCGGCATAGGAACGTTCTGCCATGAATTCAGCCACACTCTCGGTCTTTCGGACTATTACGATACCGATTATGAAGGGAGCGGAGGACAGTCCGTCGCACTGTGGAGCCATACGTCGCTGATGGACGGGGGAAATTACAACAACTCAGGGCATACTCCCCCGAATCTGAACGCCCCGGAAAGGGATGAAATCGGGATATTCGAGCCTGTCATGCTCACTGCCGGGACACATACGCTGGAACCCGTGGACATAAACGGCACATATTACAAGATGGCTGCGGATAACGAGGACGAATATTTCCTTTTCGAATGCCGTGCCGCAAAAGGATGGGACGAATACATAGGCGGCAGCGGACTGCTCATATATCATATCGACAAGTCAGACAGAGATGGCGGATATTCAACTGCTTACGGAAGGAACTTCACTGCCGCGGACAGATGGACATACAATGAAGTGAACTGCAACCCAGAATATCTGTGTGCAGACCTGATAGAAGCCAATCCGAATGCACGTGTCATCCTGCATCAGAACGAGGTCATCCCGGTTTCCAGCATTCCGCAGATTTTCTTCCCGTACACTACGGCTTCGACAAACAGTACGGCATTCACCCCGGAAACAGATCCCTCATTCGTTTTCAGGAACGATGAAGCCTCCCCTTTGGCCATCACGAATATCGAAAAATCCGGAGACAACATCATTCTGACAGTAGCGGAGTATCAGGGCAGGATTCCGAAACCGGTGTCAGTATCCGCTGAAGTTTTCCAGGATGCGGTCATTCTCTCGTGGAGTTCGTCTACGGGGCATAACGGGAAAGCTGTGGTCGAATGGCAGGAAAGCGCAGGAGGAGAGAAACATGTCATCGAGATAGATGAAGCCTATATGCCGGGGCAATATTCATGTACCATAGAGGGGCTGACGCCGAGGACGCCGTATGTGGCATACGTCTATTTCGAGACAGACGATATGGAAGGAAATAAGGCGAAGTGTACTTTTACCACCAAATCGCCTCGCAGCCAGCACTATCCGTTCATCTATCTTTTTAACATCCCGAAAAACGAAGACGGCTCGTATCCTGCCGGAAGCAAATTCCCACTGAGGCTGTACAATGCATACGATGCCGAGGCAATAGAGTGGGAAATGAACGGAGAGGCAGTTTCCACGGACGGAAGCGGCTACTATACTCCGACGGCATCCGGAGAACTGAGGGCCAAGATTTATTATAACGACGGAACCACATCCATCGTCACCAAAAACATTGTTATAAAATGACACGCAATACAATAACATCCTTTGCCCCGCTGCTCATCCTCCTTGTCCTGCTTACCTCCTGCATACAGGGCATTTCGCTCGAAGAATTCCACAACGAGAGCGATATAGGCCTTATCATCAGGAACGGCTATCATCTCAGATATGATGAAAACAAATACCAGACAGGCTGCAACGAAATGAGGAACGAATTCTGGGTCATGGACGACAACATGGCCAATTACTTCATTCTCAAATGCAAGTCTTTCCCGGAAGTCGGAAATACTGTCGAAGCAGACCTCATCTATACTACGGCCGACGATGTCAAGACCCGCAGCGGTCTCAGCTTCCGGGTGACCGATGCCGACTCAGGTACAGGGAAAATATGGCTCTGGTGCCAGTCAAAGCACATAGGCGTCATCATCGAAGTGTTGCAATAAATTCCTTTCCCGTGACAGACATCCAAACTGTTGCCGACATGTTTTGAAATTCTTGAAAAATTTCAAAACAGTTTCTAAATTTGCGCGCATTGAAAATTTCAAACAAAAAAACATAAGAATCATGAGAAAGAAAATTGTTGCCGGCAACTGGAAAATGAACACCACAGTCGCCGAAGGCGTAGAACTCGCAAAAGCCGTAGCGGCCAAATCTTCCGAGGTCCCTGCTTCGGTAAAACTGATCATAGCACCTCCTTTCACCCATCTCGTACCTGTCGCAGAGGTCATCAAGGGCTCGAACATCGGTCTTTCGGCCCAGAACTGCGCTGACAAGGAAAAAGGCGCATATACGGGAGAAGTGGCAGCCGACATGCTCGTATCGGCAGGCTGCGAATACACCATCCTCGGACACTCCGAGAGAAGGCAATATTACGGGGAAACGGACGCAAAACTCGTAGAAAAAGTGAAATTGGCTATCGCCAACGGACTCTCCCCTATCTTTTGCGTAGGTGAAAACCTCGAGGAACGTGAAGCCGGACGTCATTTCGACGTAGTTACAGAACAGGTAAAGAATGTTCTTTATACTCTTTCAGCAGAGGATATGGCGAAAGTCATCATCGCATACGAGCCTGTTTGGGCTATCGGGACCGGCAAGACTGCCACTGCAGAACAGGCGCAGGAAATCCATGCCTGCATCAGGAAAGTCATCGCTGAAAAATTCGGTGAGCTTTCCGAGGAAATCACCATTCTCTACGGCGGCAGCTGCAAACCATCCAACGCCAAAGAGCTTTTCGCCTGCCCGGACATCGACGGCGGTCTTATCGGCGGTGCAGCCCTGAAAGCCGACGATTTCATCGCTATCGCGCTTTC
>CALUSD010000194.1 GCA_944323295.1 uncultured Bacteroidales bacterium
GTTGTTTACATGATCGAGCCCGACTACGGAGAGGAGCCTTTGCTTATGGGGACGGAACTCTCTCTCTATCTGACTACCGATATTTCGAAAGTGCCGGCACCGGAAGAGGAAGAGACGGAAGAAGCCGGTAACGGCGATATCTATTGAGCCTATGACAAGCAAAATCTTCGACATGGATGACGAGCTCGTGGACGGCCCGGATTTCGAACAGGACGCCGACATAGACGACGAGCAGCGGGAGATGTTCGAGCATTTCCGTTTAGAGTTGGACAAGGGACAGATGCCCATGAGGGTGGACAAATACATGTCCACTCATTTGGAAAACACTTCTCGGAACAGGATTCAGGCAGCCATTAAGCAGGAATACGTAAAGATAAACGGAAAGACCGCGAAGGCCAACTGCATAGTCCGCCCCGGGGATGTAATCTCTTTTGTCATGCCGTATCAGAGGCGCGGATTGGAGATTTTGCCTGAAAATATTCCGCTTGATATCGTCTATGAAGACGAGGATCTTTTAGTCTTGAACAAAAAGGCCGGCATGGTCGTCCATCCGGGACACGGACATTTTTCGGGAACGCTGGTGAATGCCCTTGCATATCATTTGGGAATAAGCCAGGGGCCGGATGCCGAGGATGAGAGGATGGGGGTACTCGTACACAGAATCGACAAGGATACTTCGGGCCTGCTCGTAGTGGCGAAGAACGACGAGGCGCAGTTAGACCTTGCACATCAGTTTTTCGTGCATTCTATAGACAGAAGATATGTCGCCGTCGTCTGGGGAAACCTGAAGGAAGACGAAGGCACCATCACCGGCAACATAGGCAGGGACCCGAACGACAGGATGCGTTTCAAGGTTTTTCCGGAAGGCGACTTCGGCAAGCATGCTGTGACGCATTACCGTGTTCTGGAGCGTTTCGGTTTCGTGACAGTCGTAGAATGCCGCTTGGAAACCGGACGTACGCATCAGATAAGGGTACATTTCAACCATATCGGCCATCCTCTTTTCAATGACGAGAGATATGACGGTGCTGAAATCCGGAAAGGTACCATTTATGCCAAATACAGGCAGTTCATAGAAAACTGTTTCAAGATAATGCCACGCCAGGCCCTGCACGCCAAGACTCTCGGCTTCATCCATCCGCGTACGAAAGAGCATCTGATTTTCGATTCTCCGCTGCCTGATGATATGGCTGCTCTTATAGAAAAGTGGCGGAATTATACCCGTTCCGACGCGTGACAGCGGACGCCCCGGTCAAGGAAACGTATTTTCTTGCTATTCTCCCTTTCCCGTCTACGACGGTAATATATGGCAGAACAGAAAGGTCGATGGCATCGAACAGTTCGCAGGCTGTCTGCGGCGCGGAATCGAGTATGGCATCGATGTCTACAATAAAGAATTTCGCCCTGCGGTCTGCCAGGGCGATGGAATCCGCCGCGGCGAGTTCGGCTTCACAGAAGTCGCATCCCTCCGTATGGAAGATGACAGCGGTGTTGCGCAGCCTGTCCAACCTGATTTCGACCCTCTTGTCTTTCCCTTTGCTTTTCAATCTCCCTTCGACCTTTATTTCCGGAAGTCTGCCTCCGATTTCAGTTTTCCCGAGCAAGTCTCCGAGGAGCCCGGCATACGGAATGACTGCAATGGAATCGCTGCTGTTTGTCCATAGCTCCGGCATTCCGGCAATATATTTCCCTATGAGGTATTCCAATCCGCATTTCAGTCCCTCGCCCCTTCGGGATCCGAGCCAGTACATCAGGTCGCCGGCCATCATTTTGAACGCGGACGTATCTCCGGCAGAGACAGTCTTGCGCGCGATGCTGTCGCATATTTCCCTTACGGTATCGCATCCTGGATTTCCTCCGTATCCTGCAAAAAGCCTGTCATAGAAGGCTGCGGACTCCTCGCTTCCATACCTGTACGGCCTGCAATACACTTCGAGCAGCTGTTTCAATGCCAACGGATCTAATCTGCGCCCGACAATGGTACCGTTCCCCGATATCAGAAACAGCCCTGGCGTCTGCAGCAGCCCGTATTTGCGCTGGAAATCCGATTTTATCCCTGGATCCCAGAAATGCCTTATCTTCACAGCCGGATTTTCGATTGTCAGATAGTCTTTTATGAATTCGTCCCTCTTTTCGGCAGAGCTTCCGGTATAGACCGTGTAGAAATTCAGCCGGTATTTGTCATCTCCAAGGACATTGCGCAGCAAAATGGCATCCATTTTACAGGTCGGACATTCACTGTCATAGAAAAACAGGACTGACACTCTGTCATGATATCGTCCGTCGGCGAAAAGATCCGCATTTTCTCCGGAAACATCTTCCAATGAAAGTTCCGGAGCAGGCATGCCGATGAGCGACCTCCTGTTGAATTCGGCGAAAATCTTGGCATTCAGAAAATCCAGTTCGTTTCTCATCTTGACCTTGCCGTCCGAAAACCATCTGTCGAAAATGTGTATGGCGACGGTTTCGTCTCCCATGACCGGGGATGCTACATAGTGCCCGTAGAGTCTTATTGCCGTGAACTGCCTCACGAGAGAATCGGTGCAGCTGTCGATCAGGAAGTCCGTTTCTTCGCATTTGACTGCGGCAGGCTCCCTCTCGATGATTGCGGCGTATTCGTCCAATTTTTTCCCCAATGCATTTGCGGCTGCGGTATCCAAAACCGATGCATCTCCCTTATCCGACACCATGGTATCCCGACAGCACGGATTAGAGCCGTTTCCCGTTCCGGAGACAGCTGCAGAAACAGGCATTGCCGTGAAAACGGCACACAGAAGACAGGTCAGGGCAGCGTTCATTCTTTTTTCAGCAGATTCATGTCGACACCTTCAGGAATGAACATGGATGTGTCGCTGTTGTGTTTGATGAGGTCCCTTACCGCAGTGGAAGATATGTGGGCATACTCCTGTGCGGTAGGGATGATGACGGTATCGATTTCCGGCGCAAGCCTTCT
The DNA here is from genome assembly GCA_944323295.1 of uncultured Bacteroidales bacterium. Classification (GTDB taxonomy): domain Bacteria; phylum Bacteroidota; class Bacteroidia; order Bacteroidales; family UBA932; genus Cryptobacteroides. The sequence goes on from CALUSD010000194.1 coordinate 2,954, forward strand.
GTTTGCATCCGCTATGGAACGTTCGGTCTCGAAATCTATCATGTTCCTGACGCCGCGGACGATATGTCTTATCCCGAGTTCCCGGCAGATGTCTACAGTGAGATTGTCGTATTTTACGATTTTTACACCGTCAAGGCCTGCTGTAGCCTGTTTTATTATTTCGATTTTCCTCTCGGTGGAAAAATGGCCTTTCTTGTCGATGTTGATGCCTATGGCCACGACTACTTCATCGAACATGGTCAAGGCTCTTTTGAGAATATTCAGATGGCCGGCAGTGAAAGGGTCGAATGAGCCGGGGAATAAAGCCGTACGTTTCATATTTATTTCAGTTTAGGTGTCCTGACGGACAATGTCTATAGCTGCCAGTCGATGGGCTCGAGCCCTTCTCCGGCAAGTATTTCGTTTGTCTTGGAAAAATGCCTGCATCCGAAAAATGCTCCCCGTGCCAAAGGCGACGGATGTGCGGCTTCCAAGACGAAGTGTTTCGACGTGTCTATAAGGGCTTTCTTGTTTCTTGCATAGCTTCCCCACAGCAGGAAAACTATGCCTTTCCTGTTCTCGGAAAGCCATCTGATGACGGCGTCCGTGAATTCCGTCCAGCCGATGCCGCTGTGTGAGTTCGGCATGCCCGCCTGCACAGTCAGCGACGCGTTCAGAAGCAGAACGCCCTGTCTTGCCCACTTTTCGAGGTTCGGCCTGCCGCTCATGGAGATGCCGAGGTCGTCATGGATTTCCTTGAATATGTTTTTAAGTGACGGCGGGGCCGGAATGTTGTCCGGAACGGAAAACGACAGCCCCATGGCCTGGCCGGCACCGTGATAGGGGTCCTGTCCGAGTATCACGACCTTGACCTTGTCGGCAGGCGTTAGTTCGAATGCCTTGAATATGGCGGGCCCCGGAGGATATATGGTCTTTCCGGCGGCCTTTTCCTTATGCAGAAAACGCACTAACGCGGCGAAATACGGTTTTTCGAATTCGCCTTGCAGTGCGTCTTTCCAGCTTTGTTCTATCTTGACTTCCATTTTCTTAAAAATCCTCACAAAATTGAGGAAAAAAACGGATAAGTCCAAGCGTCAGAAGATATAGTTTATGACATCTTCGATGGTCCTGACATAAACAAAAGAAAGCCCTTTGACATAAATTTCCTTGATGTCCTCGATATCCTTGCGGTTGTCCTCGGAAATGAGGATGGTACCGATGCCGGCACGTTTCGCGGCCAATATTTTTTCCTTTATGCCGCCGACAGGGAGTACCCTGCCGCGCAATGTCATCTCTCCCGTCATGGCTATGCCGCTCTTTACCTGCTGGCCGCGCAGGGCGGAAATCATGGAACTGACCATCGTGATACCTGCGGACGGACCGTCCTTCGGTACGGCTCCCTCCGGCACGTGTACATGAATGTCTTTCTCCGCAAATTCTTCGGATGTCATGCGGGCCATTTCCGGGTGGGCCTTGATGTACTGGTAGGCTATGGTAGCCGATTCTTTCATCACGTCTCCGAGATTTCCCGTCATGGACAGATTTCCCTTGCCCTTGCTTATGGAGCTTTCAATGAACAGGATTTCGCCTCCCATTTCAGTCCAGGCAAGTCCGGTCACCACCCCGGGGGCCTCGTTGCCTTTCTGCATGTCGTGGAAATTGGTCGGAAGACCGAGGTACTCCTTCAAGTGCTCCTTTTTCAGCACTTTAGGATAATTTTCCCCGAGCGCTATCTTTTTTGCGGTCACCCTTGCTATCTTGGCTATCTGCTTCTCCAATCCGCGGACACCCGACTCCCTCGTATAGTCGCTGATGATTTTCTCGAGGCAGCCTTTGTCTATCCTAAGTTCCTTTTTCCCGATTCCATGCTCTTCGAGCTGTCTCGGGATCAGATAGTCCTTGGCGATACTCATCTTTTCCTCTGCCAGGTAGCCGGTGACGTTTATCATCTCCATCCTGTCGCGCAGTGCCGGCTGAATGGTGGAAGTGGTATTGGCCGTGGTCAGGAAAAGTACGTTCGAAAGGTCGTAGTCGATATCCAAGTAATTGTCGTGGAACGTCGTATTCTGCTCCGGGTCGAGCGCTTCGAGCAGAGCCGAAGACGGATCCCCCTTGATATCCGTGCTCAGTTTGTCTATCTCATCCAAAACGATGACAGGATTCGATGTTCCGGCCCTGTTGATGGCGTTCAGAATCCTTCCCGGCAGGGCGCCGATATACGTCTTCCTGTGACCTCTGATTTCCGATTCGTCGTGCACGCCTCCGAGTGCGATTCTGACATATTTCCTTCCCAAAGCCCTGGCTATGGATTTGCCGAGGCTTGTCTTGCCCACTCCCGGAGGGCCGTACAGGCACAGGATAGGGGATTTCATGTCGCCCTTCAGTTTCAGTACCGCCAGATATTCTATGATTCTTTCCTTGACCGTATCGAGGCCGAAGTGGTCTTCGTCCAACACTTTCTGTGCATGTTTCAGGTCCAGATTGTCTTTGGACATTTCGCCCCACGGCAGGTCCAGCATGAACTGTATGTAGTTGAACTGTATGCTGTAGTCCGGAGAACTCGGATTGTATCTCTCGAGTTTCGTCATCTCCTTTTCGAAGATTTCCGCTACGGATTCCGGCCATTTTTTCTCTGCAGCACGCGCCCTCAACTTCTCATAATCCTCCATTTCGTCCATTCCGAGTTCTTCCTGAATGGTTCTCAACTGGCTGTTGAGGTAATACTCCCTCTGCTGCTGGTCTATTTCCATCTTGACCTTCTGATTTATGTCCTGCTTGATTTTCAGAAGTTCGATCTGGGTATCGAGCACTGACAGGAGCTTCATCGCCCGCGTTTTCAGTTCTGCATACTGCAGCAGCTGTACCTTGTCATCGAAGTTCTCCACTTCTATGGTGGTGGCTATGAAGTTCACGAGGAATTCGAAGCCGTCGATGGATTTCAGTGCGGATGCAGCCTCCCTCGGCATGTATGCCGACATTTTCAGAATGGTGATGGCCTTTTCTTTCAGAGCTTCGGCAATCATCTTGATATTCTTGTCGTTGCCGTCAGGCAGAGTATCATGGAGGTATTTCACGAGTCCGAGCATGTAGGGCTCATACTCTGTCACTGATTCTATTTCGAAACGCTTGAAACCCTGGAGAATAGCCGTGACCGTTCCGTCAGGCATCTCGAGAGTTTTCAGGATTTTCGCTACGGTGCCGTACTGGTACAGGTCTTCCTTTTTCGGATCTTCGACGGAAATGTCGTTCTGTGGAACGGCGCCTATGAATGCGTTGTTCTTTTCGGCATCTTCGATGAGTTTAATCGATTTTTCTCTCCCGATGGTTATCGGATATATCGTGCCGGGGAACAGAACTGCATTCCTTAGAGCCAGAATCGGCAGTGAATCAGGCAGTTCCGCCTCGTCTATTTTCATATACCCGTCCCCCTGCAGTACCGGAATGATGTTCACTTCCGTGCCGGACGGAGATAAAAAGTCTTTCATTTGTATTTCTTTCATAATATCGCAGTTCTTATTTGTTTGCCGGCTCCGCCGCAATGTGAACGGCTTGCCGGCTTCCGTATTCAACACCGCTTCCGGCCTGCTGACATTTTGTCAGTGAAAGGCCGGTTTTCATAGCGGGCCGATATATTGTCAATCTTTGTGCCACAGAAGCAGCGTCAGTTCGACGAATTTATGTTGTTCGCATCTCTCCCGACAGGAGCTCGCCGCGGCCTCTGTTGCAGGATTCCGTTCTTCTCCTTTTTGTCCGTCCCTCAGGCCGGTCAATACGATATCGAGCGCAGAAAAAGAGCATGGCCGGGAACTGACTCTCCCGCATCGGAGCGGCTGCCGTTTTCTATGAGCGACTTTATCCATTGCGGCTCATTTTTGCCGCGTCCTACGTTTATGAGCGATCCTACCATAGCCCTCACCATGTTTCTCAGAAATCTGTCGGCCCTGACAGAGAAAACCATATAGTCCCCGTCGGCAGCAGGATATCCGAGTACTTCGACATGCGCGGGAGTGTAGCTTTTCCACCCGGCTTCGAATACGGTGCAGACCGAAGTCTTGTTGCCGCCTCCCTTTTTCTCGAAACAGCGGAAGTCATGAGTGCCGAGCATATATCCGGCAGCTTCGTTCATCGCATCCGTATCGAGACGGTATCCGCACTGCCATGAATACCTGCGCATGAAAGGGTCTTTCGTCCTGTGCAGGAAATAGCGGTATTCGCGCGATATTGCCGAAAACCTGGCATGGAAAGAGTCTGCTGCCGGCAATATTTCGTGGACCGTTATTTCCCTGCCCAGGATGGCATTCAATTTGCACACTATTGCCCCCGGCTCTGAAACCGGCTGCTTTTCAACATCGAAATGCGCCATGTAGTTTATGGAATTTACTCCGGCATCGGTACGTCCAGCCCCGGTCACATGTATGTTTTCGCCGAGGGCGAGAGAAAGGGCCTTTTGGAGAGATTCCTGCACCGACAGTCCGTTGGGCTGGATTTGCCAGCCGCTGAGTCCTGTTCCGTCGTAAGAAAGTCTGATGGAATAACGCATTGAATTGAGAGATATTGATTAAATTTGCAAAATTACAATAATTTCAGTTATATGGACAATATAAATATTAAGGAATTGAATGACCGTATCCAGCAGGAAAGTTCTTTCGTGGATATTCTGACGATGGAAATGAACAAGGTTATCGTAGGCCAGAAACATCTCGTGGAGAATCTCCTCATCGGTTTGCTTGCAAACGGACATATCCTGCTCGAAGGCGTGCCGGGGTTGGCAAAGACATTGGCCATAAATACATTGGCATCGGCCATAGATGCCAAGTTCAGCCGAATCCAGTTTACGCCGGATCTTCTTCCGGCAGATGTCATCGGCACGTTGATCTATTCTCAGAAGAGCGAGCAGTTCCAGATCAAGAAAGGTCCGATCTTCGCGAATTTCGTTCTCGCGGATGAGATCAACAGGTCTCCTGCCAAAGTCCAGTCCGCACTGCTCGAAGCCATGCAGGAGCGTCAGGTGACTATCGGAGACGAGACATTCAAGCTGCCGGAGCCGTTTTTGGTGATGGCTACGCAGAACCCGATAGAGCAGGAAGGAACCTATCCTCTCCCGGAAGCCCAGGTCGACCGTTTCATGCTGAAAGTCGTGGTCAGCTATCCGAAAAAGGAGGAGGAAAAGCTCATAGTAAGGATGAACAATTCGGGAACATTCCCGAAAGCGAACCCTGTTCTCAAGCCCGAAGATATCGTCAAGGCCCGCTCCGTAGTCCGGGATGTCTATATGGACGAGAAAATAGAAAGATACATAGTAGATATCGTATATGCTACGAGGACCCCTGCGGAGTATGGGTTGGACAAACTCTCGGGACTTATTGCATACGGAGGCTCTCCGAGGGCCAGCATTTCGCTTTCGATGGCTTCCAAGGCCTATGCATTCATTAAAAGACGCGGATACGTGATTCCGGAGGATGTCAGGGCTGTGTGCAACGAGGTGCTGCGTCACAGAATAGGCCTTACATACGAGGCCGAGGCCGAGAATGTCACTCCTGAGAACATCATCTCCGAAATCATAAATGCAGTAGAGGTTCCATAATGGAAAAGAAAGATGCAAACGACCTTTTGAAAAAGGTCAGGAAGATAGAGATCAGGACCAAGGCTCTTTCGCATCAGATATTTGCAGGAGAATACCATTCCGCTTTCAAGGGGCGCGGTATGACATTCAGCGAAGTCCGGGAGTACCAGTATGGCGACGATGTCCGGAACATGGACTGGAATGTTACTGCAAGGATGCGTTCTCCCTATATCAAAGTCTTCGAAGAAGAGAGGGAGATGACGGTGGTCTTGCTGATAGATATCAGCAGATCAGGACTATTCGGGACTGCCGGTCAGAACAAGCGCGACATGATAGCGGAAATCGCTGCGGTCCTTTCTTTTTCCGCCATCATAAACAATGACAAGGTCGGGGCCATGTTTTTCAGCGACAGGGTGGAAAAGTTCATCCCTCCGAAAAAGGGCCGGAGCCATCTGCTTCATATCATAAGGGAGATTCTCGAATTCCAGCCTGAACATAACGGCACGGACATAGGCGAGGCCCTGCGTTATCTGACCAATGCCTTGAAGAAAAGATGCACTGCATTCCTTCTTTCGGATCTTATCGATGTGGACAAGGATGGAAATCCGAATTACGAGGACGCCTTGAAGGTCGCCGTGAACAGACACGACCTCTCTGTCATAGAAGTTCATGATCCCCGTGAGAGAGAACTCCCGGATGTGGGGCTCGTCCATGTCAAGGACTCGGAAACGATGGCTTCGTGCTGGATAAACACTTCCTCTGGAAAGATGCGGACTGCGTATGAAAAATGGTTTGCGAATCTTTACTCCGCTTCTTCCAAACTGTTTCTTAAATACAAGGTGGACAATGTGAGCATTTCCACCGACAGCGATTATGTGAAAGGTCTGATGGCCTTTTTCCAAACAAGATAATATGAAAGCCTGTTTCAAGTTTTCCTTATTTTTAACTGTTGTTTTCACGGCCTCCGCTCCTGCCGTGGCCGCCGATGCCGATTCACTGTCGCATTATGACGGAGAAGCCTTTCTCGAGCAGCTGCAGCTGCGCGATTCCGTTCTTGTCGCCGATCAGCTCAGATACGGATTCGAATTGAATGAGGTGAAAGCCGGGACCGGATTCATGTTTCCGGACTACTCCCATGGATTCTGCGAAGGCGTAGACGTGGTCTCTCCATGGATTGTAGATACCGTCAAGGTCTTGAAAGGCAAGAAGAAAGCGCCTGAACTGATGGATATCAGAGGCAGTATTGTCGTCACTTCTTTCGATGAGGGCACATACGACCTTCCTCCCGTAAAAATCGTCAGAATTTCTCCTGAAGGAGTGGCAGATACTCTCGTTTTTTCTCCCAAAGTTCTGGATGTCAGGACAATGCCTGTGGATACCGCAAGTTTTGAGGTACATGACATAAAGGGGCAGATCCGTTATCCGGTAGAATTCCGTGAAGTGCTTCCTTATCTCGGCGGGGCTCTGCTGCTGGCTGCGATTGTCTTGGCTGCGGTGTGGCTGACAAGAAAATATATCAGGAAAAAAGCGGATGACATGGCGTCCAAGGAGCCTGCGCATATCAGGGCATTGCGCAAATTGGACAAATTCAGGGGCGATGCATTCTGGGCTCCGGAGAAGCAGAAGACGTTTTATTCCGGAATTACGG
>CALUSD010000195.1 GCA_944323295.1 uncultured Bacteroidales bacterium
AAGCCGAGTTCCTGCAAAAAGGAAAGCTGCCCGTCAAATGAAACGTACGCTTCGTCCGCAAATGCGCTCAACCTTATCATGACCTAAAAGATTACATTGACTATATAGTACACGGCGCTCACCACTGTGATGGATATGGCCACAATCATGGCAAGATTCCACCAGAAACGCTTCCTGCCCACAGGCATGTCGGAGCCGAGATATTTGCGGCTGTTGTTCAGCAGGAAGAAACCGATATAGGCTACAGGCAGCATCAGCAAAGCAATGGCCGAGGTCGGAATAGCTATCCACGTACCTATCGAGCTCCAGAGTACCGCGCCCAAAACGCCTATGGACGGGATGAGAGTAGCCATCTTGTATTTCCATCCGGTAGCCGGGAAACCGAAAATCTCGCAGGCGGCAAAACCGCATACAAGCATGTGCATGGTGATGGCGTTGAAGCACATGCCGATGATACCGAGGCCGAAAATCAGACGGGACACCAATGGCGGAAGACCCGCCGCCTCAAGCATGCTTGCAGCAGCTATCGGCGAAATATTCGTACTGCCCGAATTCACGAATTCCTCCGTGTGCAGCGTAGCTCCCGCTGCAATGATCATCAGGGAGGTGGCAATCGTATAAGGAATCAGCATGCCGGTAATCATGTCGAACTTCGCCAACCCCTTGTATTCTTTCGTCCAGCCTTTCGCCAGATAGGAATATCCGTAAAGGAAAGTCATGTTTATGCCGACTGCCGCACTGAGGGATGCAATGAAGATGGAAATGCCGGTATTTTCAGTCGGGACATTGAAATGGAAGCCGCCCTCGAACGAGAACGGAAGGAAACCGCGTCCGACTGCGCCCCAGTCTATTCCGTTGCCTGTAAAACTGCACACTATAACCACTGCGGCGAATGCAAAGATGATAAACCAGACTATCGCCTTGATGATATTCTCCACTATCTTGATACCTTTGCCGCCGTTGCCGTAGTTCCAGACCACCTTGCAAGCCAAGGCCAAGATGGCAAATGCTATGACGAGGAGCACTATGGTCTGCCATGCCGAGCCCGGGGCAAGTTCGAAGCCGCCGAAAGCCTGAATAAGATCCAGCGACATGCCTGCGGCCAACGAATACTGCGAAAAATGCCAGATGATGGTGGCGAGGATGGTGCATATTGCCCAGGCCCAGGCCATAGGCGCACCCACGAACTGTTTCATCGCCCGGAACGGACGTTCTCCCTTGCACATGGTCTGATATGCGAGAGCCCACAGCATCACGATGCCTATAAGCATGGCTACAGGCTGCACCCAAAGCAGCTCATAGCCGAGGAAAGCTCCTGAGAAAAGGGAAGCCATGGCGCTTCCTCCACCAAGAGTCATGGCACTCTGCATCCACCCCGGACCGGATTTTGAAAAATACCATTTTATCTTGGCCCATCCGCCTTTGCTCTCGAGGGCACGCAGCTCCTCTCTTTCCTTTTTCACGAATTCGGGATCCGCGGCTTTGTACATGGGAATATCCTGAGTAGAATTTTTTCTTTCCTGTTCCATGGTCGCAGTTTTACAGATTCATCACTTTCGTTTCCTGTCCGCCCCTCTCGGCAGAAAGATAGGCGGAATAAATCGTGGCTATGGTATCTGCCGCCAACTTGCTGTTGCTTTCTATGCGACATCCCGTATCCGCAGCCTTGTAGAACGCATCCAGCTCATGCTGATAGCCGAGGAACCAGCCTTCGTCCGGGGATATTTCCGACCAGCCGGCCTTCGTTTCCGTCTTTTCCACGACATAGACATCCTGATAGATTTCATCCTTTGGAGTAAATGTCTCCATGGAGTCGTTGTGGCTCATGTTGCAGAGAGTACGATGATTGTTGGCATTCACCCGGATCCAGTTGTTGGTACCGCCGAGACTGAGCTCGTTGGCAATAAGGTCGGCTACCGTTCCGTCCTCGAACAGGACATGCACGATGGCGAAATCCTCAACATCCCTGTAATGGGTTTTCAGATAGCCGGCATCCTGGAATGACGGCATTCTCGTCATCGCGTGAGTACGTGCAGACACGGAAACCGGACGGATAGGCTCGCCGTTGCGCACGCGGCCTTCCACATGTTTGAAATAAATGGCAGCCGAAAGCGGATGGCAGCCTTTGCCGATAAGGGAACCTCCTCCTGAGAGTTTCCATTGGCCGTAGGCCAACGAATGAGAGCCGGAATGCGACTGTTCGCCATTGATCCAGAGCACCTGAGCCTTCGTCTTTTCGATGATTTCCCTTTCTTTCTGCACCGCAGGGGCGTAAATCCAGTTTTCGGCGTACATTATGCGGCCTTTGCTCCGTTTCTCGGCATCCAACATCCTACGGCAGCTATCCAAAGCCACTTTCAGGCCTTCTTCACGGGAGAATGTCTCTCCGCTGAAACTCTCGCTTCCGTCTCCGAAATAGCCCGTGAACGGTTTTTCCACTATGACATTCCTGTTCTTCTCGAGCACGGCCACGACGATAGGCTCATGCGTCACCGGCGGAGTACATACATGGAGGATGTCCGAATCCTCGATAAGAGCCTCCATGGAATCGTAAACCCTGATACCGCGCTCAGCTGCGAACTGTGCCGCCTCCTCAGCCGCCACTGAATATACGCCCGTCACTTCCACACCCGTGCTGAACACATGCTGCAGGGCGTTGTAATGAAAGCGGGCCGCAAATCCGGATCCTATGAATCCGGCCTTTAATACTGTCTTTCCCATTTTATATGTTTTTATTATCCGATTCTTTTTCTGAGATTCCGGCCGCGTTCTAATTGAATCCAGGATTCTGCTCCATCGGGAGAGATACGTTTGCATCTATCACATCCTGAGGGATCGGGAAGAGATAGTCCCTTTCAGTCATACCCTGGTCCTTTCCGTTTCGAGACGTGATCCAGTCCACGAATTCCGTCGGCTCCATGGTCCTCTGCAGCGTATATCTTCTCTGCTCCTCTCCGAGCAGCTCCCGCGATCTTTCCTCGAGAATCACCGTCATGGTGATGTCCCCTGCGCTTACCGTCAATGCATTGGCCCTGCTTCTCAATTCGTTTATGTCGGCTGCCGCTTCATCCGTCCTGCCGAGCTTGTACAGGGCCTCGGCCCTGAGAAGATATGTTTCGGCCACTCTCATGAACACCTGATCGTCATGAGACTCGTTGTTTTTAGGATACCCCGGATCGCAATAGCTGTATTTGAGGGTATACGGCCAGTTATTGTTGTCCCCCTCCTTCTCGCCGGATTTCAGCCCGGCAAAACTCTCCATGCAGCTTTTCTCATACAGGCCAGCCTCCGCCACCTTTTCGCATCCGATGTAAACGATATCGCCTTCTGCATATTTGACACCCGTACTGGCATTGATGGCATCGTCTGCCACCTCGTCATACGGACCTATGACATAATACTTTGCTATGGCATATTCGCTTCCCCTGTCATCCACGATGCCTGCAGCCCTGTCGCTCGACTTGTCATAAAGCTCGAGAGCCCATTTCGTCAGCGACGTGCGTGCGAAACCACGGCCGCCCCGGCTTTCATCCATATAGGAAATATTGACTCCGTCAGCGATTCTTTCCGAAGTGTCGAATTTCGGGCGGAGGGAGAAACGCATCAGATTGTTTCCGCCGCCGGTGGAAGCCCTGTCCCACTGCATTACCCACATCGCCTCAGTGTTTCCGGACTCGATATTCACGTATTCCGGTTTGAACATATCCATGAATGCGCATCCAGGATCGCTGCTCAGGCGGTTTTTGATCAGTCTGTACGGGCCGTACTGGATGCATGTATCGGCATAATGACGCGCCAGTTCCACTTTTTCGAGATCCCATCCGGAATCACCGGTGCCGGCCTCGGCCAGATACATTTCGGACAGCCAGGTCAGCGCTACGCCTTTCGTGGCCCTTCCGACAGAAGACGGCATCCACGGGACATATTTGACTGCATATTTTAGATCCGCAATAATCTGTTCACGTATGACACTCACATCCTCGCGCGTATAATCGGTCCTGAACGTATCGCCGGTAACTTCATGCATGACGAGAGGGACATCTCCCCAGAGGTATGTAAGATGTCTGTAGGCCCAGGCTCTGATCAGCCGCGCCTCACCGACTATCCGCTCTTTGTTGCCGGACCACGAAACATCAGGATTTTCAGCCCTGTCGATAATGGTATTGGCAGCCAAAATCGCATTGTAAAGCCATGAGAATACGTTTTTGAGACTCTTGTCAGTAGCGACATTGGCGGTAGCCCAGTTCTTGTATATGGCGGAAAATTCTCCGGAAGCTCCCGCTCCGCAGTTGTAGTTGTCCGTACCGCCGATATACATCAGGGCCCGCAGCCCGGTCGCGCCGAACGAATCCGTATATCCGTACCCTTCCCTTTCTCCACGCACCAAGGCGTACAGTCCGTTGAGACCGGCCTCGAAACCCGATTCTTCTGCATACAGCTTGTCCGCCGTCATTTCCGTAGTGGGATTTTCATCGAGCCATTTGGAGCCGCATCCGGAAACAAGCAGAGAAACGGCCGTGACTGTCAACAATATGTATTTCTTTTTCATAATTATCTTCTTCAATATTTGATCAGAAAGTAAGATTTACACCGATGATGAATTCTCTCTGCAGAGGCTTGGCCCTCTGCTCGTCGAGTTCCGGATCCATTCCGGTATATTTGGTGAACGTGAAGAGGTTTTTGCCCGTGACATAGACTTTGGCGTTCGAAAGGCCTATTTTGCCGATGGCTTTCTTAGGCAACGAATATGAAAGCATGATATCCTTGATTCTCCAGTAGTTCGCATTCTGGAAATAATCCGGCGTGACGCTTTTGGCCGAAATATACTGGTTCGCATCCTTGGCCGTAGACCAATAGGTATTTATAGGATTGTCTGCGGACCAGTATTCTCTCGAGATGTACATATTCTTGGCATAGAACGGATTCGCCTTGACCATACCTGTCGCTCCGTACATGTAGACCGAGAGTTCGAAAGGCCCGTACGAGAAAGTGTTGTTGAGGCTCCATGTCATGTCCGGTTCAGGAGACCCGATGACCTGCCTGTCATCGGCATCATAGACACCGTTGCCGTTCCTGTCGTCATACTTGGCATAGCCCGGCTGTGCGCCGTATTTGGCTGCCAGAGCAGCTTCATCCTCCTGCCATACGCCGATGATGTAGTAGTCGTAGTTGGCCTTTACGGGCTCTCCGATAAACCACTTGTTGTCTATATCGGACTCTTTGTTTCCATACAGGTCGAGGATGCGCGTCTTGTAGTATGCGATATTGAACGCTGTTTTCCAGGAGAATTTACGGGTCTGGATATTGGTGGATACTATGGAAAGTTCGATTCCCCTGTTGTCGGTCTTTCCGATGTTCTGGTAAATGGATTCGATACCGTTGACCGAAGATATGCTTCTTTCGAGAAGAAGATCGTTTGTCCTGTTGTAATAAGCGTTGATTTCTCCGCTGATTCTCGAATCGAGAAATCCGAAATCTATACCGACGTTCGCCGCTCTTGTCGTTTCCCACGAAAGGCTCGGCGTTCCCAATGTTCCCGGGATATAACCGACAGCCAGACTGCTGCCCGATACATAGTCGGAAGAGGTCATCCGGGAAATGGTCTGGAATGCGGAAATGGCCTGGTTTCCGTTCATACCGTAGGAAAGACGGAGCTTGAAGACGTTCATGATATCGTTGTACTGACGGAAAAAGCCTTCATTCGAGATATTCCATCCCAATGCCACGGACGGGAATACGCCCCATTTGTTGTTTGCTCCGAAACCGGAATATCCGTCCCGCCTAACTGTCGCGGTAAACAGATATCTTTCATCATAGGAATAGTTGACACGCGCCATCTGCGACAGCAGAACAGTCTTCTCGTCCACGAGGGAAATGGTGGTCTTTTCAGCCTGAGGAAGGCCGTTCCAGGAAAGCAGGTAGTTCGGAAAGCCCTGGCCTTCCACCGTCTTTTCATTGTTCCGTGCATTTTCAAACGAATAAAGCAATGTCACGAACAGATGATGCTTTCCGAATTCACGGTCGAAATTCAATATGTTTTCTATCGAATAATACTGGCGCACCCTGTCGTACATGCTGGCCCATCCGTTGTAGCTTTTCATGGCTCCCGTATTCAGCCCCTGATATTCGTTGTGCGTAGATGAAAAGTACTGCACGCCGGTATTCAGAGTATACGTAAAGCCTTTGAAGAACGTAGCTTTCAGGGAATTGTTCGTCGACAGCTTGTATGACATGTTCATGTCGTCGTACAGATCGCACTCTATGGGATTGTAGCGTTTTTCATTGCCCGCATCGGGCACTATGTTTATGGAGCCGTCATCGTTGAAAGGCCGCAGAAGCGGCGATTTGTTGAACACGTCCACGAACTTCGGGGTAGCTCCGCTATTGTCCGCCCAGGACAGCTGGGTACTCGTGGTATATGTCAGCCATTTAGTCAGATTGGCGGAAAGGTTCAGCCTGAATGTCAGTTTTTTATACTGGTCGTTCCTGACGATTCCTTTCGTATCGAGGAAAGACAGGGAAGTATTGTATTTCAGGGCTTTTGTGCCGCCGGAAGCCGAGACGCTGTGCTGAGTGCTCCACCCTGTCTGCGTGATAAGGTCTTTCCATGTCCAGTTTTTCCACGAGCCGTCCGCATATACTCCGAGTTCCGTGTCGGAAAGGAAGCCTTCAGGGTCGTCCTCGTCATCGCTCCAGTATTTTTTAAAGTCGTAGTATTCCTGGCCGTCCATTATGTGAGGAAAATTGGCTACCGTCTGGACAGAAAAATATCCGTTGTACCGGATCTGCATCTTGCCCTCCTCTCCCGTGCGTGTGGAAATCAGAATGACTCCGTTCGAGCCGCGGGAGCCGTAGATAGCTGCGGAAGAAGCGTCTTTAAGCACCTCGATGGAGGCAATATCCGTAGTCGGAATATCGGAAATGGAGCCGTTGTAAGGGACACCGTCGAGAATAATCAGAGGATCATTGCTGGCCGATATGGAATTTCGTCCGCGGATAAGCATGAGACCGCTCTGGCCTTCAGGATTCGCACCGGCGGAAGTAGTCATCACTGTAAGTCCCGGAACCGAGCCCTGGAGCATCTGGGCGGCATCCGTCACCGTAGAAGACTCTATCCTGTCCCGGCTGACGGAGCCCACGGCGCCGGTAATATCGCTCTTCTTTTGGGAGCCGTAGCCCACGACCACTATCTCGTCGAGGACTTCCACGTCGGGATACATCTTCACGTTTATCCTCGAATCCTGACCGAGTTCCACAGTTGCCGTCTTGTATCCGAGTATGGAATAAGTCAGGCTCCGGACCCCGTCTCCCACCTGCAGCACATAGGAGCCGTCATCGGCAGTAAGCGTATGGACAGTATTGCCCTCGTCCGATACCACTACGCCGACAAGAGGAAGGTCGGATTCGCCGTCCGTCACGACACCCTCTATCGTGTTACCCCCCCCCGGTCGGGTCTGGGCATTCAAGACCCCGGCGCCGGAAAAATCGAGCAGCAATGCACATACGCACATTCCTGCCGACAGAATCATCTTGCCGACAAAGCGCAAAGATTTGTGTGTCAAATCAGATTTCATATTTCAGTGTTATTAATTCAAGTGTTTTGAAATACACGCATACACAATTTTATCGCAAATGTAGCAATTATCTTTAAAATTCAAACATTTCAGTCTTGTTTTATTAAAAAATTCATCTTACTTTTGTGTGTGCACACATGACACGCACACATATTTCATATTTAGGGACTGTCGTAAAAAGAATAAAACTTTA
>CALUSD010000196.1 GCA_944323295.1 uncultured Bacteroidales bacterium
CATTGTTAGCCGAAAAACTCGGTTGCGAACTGATAGATCTCGACAAATACATCGAGGAAAAATGCGGCAGGGCGATTCCGGAAATCTTCGCATCGGAAGGAGAAGCGGCGTTCAGGGATATGGAAGAAAAGGCTCTGAGGGAGATTCTCGGAAAAGATGGTGCCCGCCGGGCAATAATTTCTCTCGGCGGCGGAACAGTGACGACTCCGGAATGCGCCTCCCTTGTGAAATCGGGGACATTCTGCATTTATCTCAGGGCAGAAACAGACACTCTCGTGAAAAATCTGCAGCACGATTTCGAATCGAGACCGATGTTGGGAAAACCGGACGGAAACGACGGCCTCAGGGCGCGGATAGAGGAGCTGATGGAACGCCGCAGCGCAGTCTATGAATCCGTCGCAAGCCTCGTCATCGACATCGACGGTCTGTCTTTCGAGTCTGTCGCGGATAAAATTGCCGCAGGGTGCCCGTTTTCTCAGTGCAGGCCCGGCGGTCGTCAAAACGGGTGCAATCGACGAAAAATCCTTTGATAGAATCAAAATAAATCTTTTTTTTATTGATACGTCGAGGATAAGGGAGATATTGATAACGGCAGATCTCTCGACTTCGCTCGAGATGACAGGCTGCAGCAACGCCGCAGGGCGCCCGTTTTCACGACCGCCGTCAGAAGAGATCTTCGCGGTCATGTATATCCTTCACCCTCAACTGAATATTAGCAATCCCCCTGTAATAATTCTCGACAATGGAATAACAGATGTCTACTGGATTTCCATTCTTGATGTGCTCGAAATGCTCCGCCTTGTTGAAAGCGATGGCGGAAATATGGCGGTACGGCTGGGATTCCTGGATGAGTTCGAGCTTGAGATGCCCTGCGTCGGCCCCTACGCGACGGCCGTTGCCGTTGTCGTAGACGTTTTCCGTGAGGAAAACGGGGGCAGTATTGCCCGGGCCGAACGGCTGGAACTGCTTGAGGATGCGCACGAATTTGGGCGTGATTCTGTCGAAATCCAAATATGAATCCACATAAATGACTGGAGTCAGCATTTCAGGCGTTATTTTCCGCCCGATAAAATCTTCTATTCTCCGGCAGAATTCCGGAAGGTTTTCTTCTTTGAGAGTAAGTCCGGCTGCATAGAGGTGTCCGCCGAAATTCTCTAAAAGATCTGAACAGCTTTCTATGGCATCATACAGATCGAAACCGTGTACGCTGCGGGCCGAGCCGGTCACAAGGCCGTTAATCTGGGATTTGGAAAAGACTATGGTAGGCTTGTAGAAAGCCTCGACAAGACGGGAAGCCACGATGCCGACCACTCCCTTGTGCCAGGACGGATTGTAGACGATAGTGGCATTGCCTGACGAAAGGCAGGCACCCGACTGCACCATTTCCAATGCCTCCCGGGTGATTTCCCGGTCTATGCTTTTGCGTTCGTTGTTGTATTTGTTGATTTCGGAGCCTATTCTCTCGGCTTCGGCTTCATCAGTCGCGGTAAGCAGCTCCACAGCCACGCGGCCGGACTCCATCCTGCCCGCAGCATTGATTCGAGGCCCGATTTTGAAAACGATATCGTCGATGGTAACATGTTCAGGCTCGAGCCCGGACAGCCGGATCATGGCATATAACCCGGTCCGAGGATTTTCATTGAGCTGTTTCAAGCCGAAATGAGCCAAAATCCTGTTTTCTCCGACCACAGACACGAGGTCGGAAGCGATGCTGACTACCAGCAGGTCGAGCAGCGGAACCAGATTTTCGAAAGGAATCCCGAACTTCGAAGAATAGGCCTGCACTAATTTGAAACCGACCCCGCAGCCCGACAGGTCATCGAAAGGATAGCCGCAGCCTTCGATTTTCGGATCGAGGACGGCGACCGCGGCAGGAATCTCGTTTTCAGGAAGATGGTGATCGCAAATAATGATATCGATACCTTTATCCTTAGCATATTCGACCTTGTCGTTTGCCTTTATCCCGCAATCGAGAGTGATAATCAGGCCGAAACCGTGCTCGGAAGCCCAGTCTATGCCCTGGAAAGATACCCCATAGCCTTCGTCATACCTGTCGGGAATGTAAAAATCAACTTTCGGAGTAATTTTTCTCAGGAAAGAGTAGACCAATGCGACCGCTGTAGTCCCGTCTACGTCATAATCCCCGTAAACGAGGATGGGTGTCGATTCTTCAATGGCTTTTCGGATCCGCATCACGGCCTTGTCCATATCCTTCATCAGAAACGGGTCATGCAGGTGATTCAAATCCGGACGAAAGAAAGCCCGCGCCTGCTGGAAATCGGTAATGCCGCGCTGAATCAGAAGTTCGGCAAGGACCGGGTCGATACCGAGCTCCGATGTCAGTCGTGAGACAGTCTCGGAGTCCGCCGCGTCTTTTATTATCCATTTCCTTTCTTTCACCATAATCTACAAATGTAATGATTTTTTAAAAGCCGTTAAGAAGTTGTTTTGAAATTTTTAAAAAATTCACAACTACTTCTTAAAATATTGAAGATTTCCGAGGTGAAAAATTATTGAATTATTGAATTTTCGAAAAAGGCAACAGGATACATAAAAAAAGCCGGCCGGCGGCAACTCGGGACCACCGAAGAATGCCGCCGGCCGACAGCCGATAACCGACAACCAACAGCCGACAATGCGAGGTGACCCAAAAGGAAGAATTTCAAGGCTTGCGAAGATGAGAAAACCGCAGTGTACTGTCGTACATGAGGATTTTCGAATCGAGCGTAACGCGGAAATTCCCCTTTTGGGCCGTCCTCATGTTATTTCAGGCCCATGCTCTTGGCGATCCCCATCTGCAGACCGCGGAGTTCGGCGATACCGCGCATGCGACCGTAATACGAATAGCCAGGATTGGTCTTGCGGTTCAGGTCGTCGCACATCTGATGGCCATGGTCGGGACGTACAGGAATGGAAACTTTGCGACGCTGCTGCACTTCGAGCAATGCCTTCATCATTCCGTACATGTCCACATCTCCCTCGAGATGATTGGCTTCGTAGAAATTGCCCTCGGCATCCCTCTTGGTGCTTCTAAGATGAACGAATCCCACGCGGTCGCCGAACTCGTACATCATGGACACCATGTCGTTGTCCGGACGGACACCGAAAGATCCCGTACAGAGGCACAGTCCGTTCGACACATTCGGGACAGCCTCCACGAGCTTCCTGAAATCCTCTGCGGTAGACAGGATGCGAGGCAGGCCAAGAATCGGATAAGGCGGGTCATCCGGATGGATCACCATCTCCACTCCGCACTCGTCTGCCACGGGGCAGATCTCACGCAGGAAATAAATCAGATTCTGACGAAGCTGCTCTGCATCGACACCGTCGTAACGTGCAAGAGCCTCACGGAACTGGTCTAACGTAAAACTCTCCTCGCTTCCAGGCAGGCCGGCGATCATGTTGCGGGTAATCAGTTCTATTTCAGCCTCATCCATCTGTTCGTAACGTGCCTTCGCCTTGGCGATTTCAGCTTCGGTGTATTCTTTTTCCGCGCCTTCCCGTTTCAGGATGAAAAGGTCGAAAGCCATGAAAGCGGCTCTTTCGAAGCGAAGTCCGCGCGATCCGTCGGCCATTTCGTAGGCAAGATTCGTCCTCGTCCAGTCGAGCACAGGCATGAAGTTGTATGTAACGCACTTGATGCCGCAGGCCGCAAGGTTGCGTATGGACTGCTTGTAGTTGTCGATATATTTCTGGAAATCGCCGGTCTGTGTCTTGATATGCTCATGGACAGGCACGCTTTCCACTACGCTCCAGGTCAGTCCTGCGTCGGAAATAATCTGCTGACGCTTTTTGATTTCATCCACTGTCCAGACCTCTCCGTTCGGGATATGATGAAGGGCATGGACTATGTCCGTCACTCCGGCCTGTTTGATAAAACTCAGGGTAACAGGGTCGTTGGGGCCGTACCAACGCCAGCTTTCTTTCATTAGATACATGATTTTCGTTTTGGTGCATCTTGACGATGCAATGTTGAATAATTAATAGTTTAAACTATGACAGATCGTGACAATTGGCAGATCTCTCGACTACGCCTGCGGCTTCGCTCGAGATGACATACGCCGCAGTGTGCCTTTCGGGCATAGCCCCGACGATGTGTCAGAACGGGTACAATGCAAGGCCGCAAGGTTGAGGACAAGGGAGTTTACTCTCGTAAATGACCGCAGTCCGAAACCGCCGCAACGCCGCAGTGTGCCCGTTATCACACATCGTCAAATGGAGAAGGCGTCGAAGCCGCCATCAACCACTGCCACAGTCCCCGTCACCGCCTTCGAAGCATCCGAAGCCAGCCAGTGCAATGTACCGAGAAGTTCTTCAGGCTCCAGGAATCTGTTGATAGGAGTATGGGCCAGGATGGTATGCGAACGCGGAGTCAGGCTGCCGTCAGGATTGGTCAGCAGGGTCCGGTTCTGGTTTGTCAACAGGAAGCCCGGAGCTATGGCGTTTACTCTGATGTTCTCGCTGAATTTCATGGCAAGCTCGGCGCAGAGATATTTGGTCCAGTTGGCTACGGCTGCCTTTGCCACTCCGTATCCTGCCACGCGGGTAAGCGGTCTGAGAGCCGACTCGCTGGCGAAATTGATGATGGAGCCGCTTTTCTGCTCCGCCATTGCCTTGGCGAAAACCATTGTCGGGATGATGGTCCCGAACAGATTCAGCTCCGTCACTTTCTTGACGGCATCCACATCGAGGTCGAAAATCGTTTTCTCGGGCGGAACCGTAGCGGAAGCCATATTGCCGCCTGCGGCATTCAAGAGAATATCTATACGGCCGTAGCGCTCCATGATCTTGGCATAATTGTCCTCGAGGACAGCCTTGTCGAGCACATTCGTAGGGAAAAATACGGCCTCGCCACCTTCGGCCTCGATTTCAGAAATGATTTTTTCAGCGGTTTCGGAAGTTCTTTCGAGATCCAAAAGCACGACTTTCGCACCCTGAGCGGCGAAATATTTCACGATGGATGCTCCGAGCACCCCGCAGGCTCCGGTCATAACTGCGACCTTGTCCTTAATGTCAAATAAATTCTTCATATCCAAATATTTATTTTAATGTCATCAATTTTCGTGTACGTGCACAAAAGTACGAATAATTTTGTTTTTGTCAATAAAAAAGGCAATATTTGTTTGTTGGAATTATTCAAAAAGATAGAAGAGTCGTCCAGGATACGGATGCCGAAAGAACACAATATGGCCAAACAAGTCAAAATAAAAGACATTGCGGAAAAGGCGGGGGTATCGCGAGGCACCGTCGACAGAATTCTGCACGACAGGGGAAATGTCTCGGATTCGAGCAGAAGAGCAGTGGAACGCGTATTGGCCGAAACCGGCTACAGATTCAACATCCACACTTCTGCCGTATCCCTGAAAAAAGGTTTCAAACTCATCATTTCGACACCGGAAGCAGTAGCCGGAGAATACTGGGACGTGGTCGGGAAAGGAATCGACCATGCATTGGAAGAGTATTTCGACATCACCATAGACTGCGAATACGTGTTTTACAACCAGTTCGACATCTATTCCTGCAGGAATGCTTTCGATTCGGTAGTGAAAAAAAAGCCTGATGCAGTGATCATAGGGGCGACTTTCGTGTCCGAAACTAAAATCCTGTGCGACATTTTGGACAGGGAAAAGATACCGTATGCATTCATCGACTCCGTCATAGAAGGGACACACCCCGTCGCCACGTATTCCTCAAACCAGAACGCATGCGGCAGGATGATAGGGCGGCTTTTGGACCTTTTCGCACCGGCAGATGCGGAGCTCGCCATTTTCAGTTCGCGAAGAATCGGCAATGAACGGGCCAACAACTCCATGAGAAGGATGGCCGGGCTGAAAGAATATTTCCGGGACACGGACAAAGGCAGAATCATAAAGGAGTCGAAAATTTCGGTCCTCGACCCGGAAGAATCGAAAAAGGATATCATCGAATTCATCGGAAAAAATCCGAAAGTAAAAGGAATCGCTGTCCTGAACTCGCGGGGATACATAGTAGCGGATGCCCTCGCCGGCATCTCGGGCAATGACATCAGCATAGTTTCGTTCGATCTGACGGTCAATAATTCCCGCTGCATAAGAAACGGCAGCATCGCCGCAGTCATCTGCCAGAGGCCTGAAATGCAGGGATTCTATGCCGTAAAAGCCATCATTAGCGCGCTTCTATATAATCCGGCAGAGAAAAACATCCGGCACTTCATGCCTGTGGACATAGTCATCCGCGAAAACCTCGATGACTACGGCGAGATTTTCGCGGAATAAGCCTCAATCTTCCATTCCACACCAGCACCGGGTCATGACTGCAAACGGGTTTTCCTGTATCTGCAAATTCAGGATTTTTATCTATCTTCGCAGGCTAATCATGACAATATGGAATCTGCAGCTTTTCTTTTCGATCTGGACGGAGTCATTTTCGACACCGAAGGGCAATATACCGTATTCTGGGACAAAATAGGCGCCGACTATCTCGGCGATCCCGCATTGGCTGCCAAATTGAAAGGCGAAACCATAGCGACATCGCTCATGAAATGCTTTCCAGGCGATGAGTGCAAACAGGAAGAAGTCAGGATGAAACTGTACGACTTCGAGGAAAAGATGAAGTTCGAGTACATCCCCGGAGCATACGGATTCTTGGAAATGCTGAAAAGGAAAGGATATCCGACAGCCATAGTCACGAGTTCGAACAGGGACAAGATGGCCAAGGTCTACAAGGCGCATCCGGAACTGCCCGGAATGGTAGGACACGTCCTTACGGGAGACGACTTCGCGAGGTCGAAACCGTACCCTGACTGCTATATTCTCGGCATGAATGTATGCGGAAGCACTCCTGAAAACACTTATATTTTCGAGGATTCCTTCAACGGGCTCAAATCGGCGCGCAGCGCAGGCGGCCATGTCATCGGATTAGCTACGACAAACGGCCGGAAAGAGATAACTCCGTTTTCCGACCGTGTCCTGGACGATTTCACCGGCATGACTCCCGAGAGAATCATTGCCGGTGAATAGGCTGTTTTTCACTCCACAGCTTCTATAAGTCCGCGTCCTTCCGTCACCATTATTTTTATCTCGCTTGCCTTTACAGGAGAGAATACGCACGATGTCGTTCCTTCCGAAGCGGATGCCTCATATACAGGGATGAACTGGCCGCCGCCATCCGTAACAAGAATCTGGAAACGGCAGTCCGTCCCTTCTCCCCAGGTCAGAGTCACCCTGCCGGTCCCTGGGCCTGTTCCCGCAGGAAGAATCACTTCCTCACCGTATCCGAGTCTCGCAGGCAAAGCAGGCATATCCGTCTGCGATACTGCATTCATATCATCGCTGACGCCGTCCGTATCCTCGGGAAGAACGGTCAGGACGCCCTGCAGCCTGATATCGGAAGACGAAGCACCTATCATGACATCGAATTCGCCGGGCTCCACCACCCTGTTCATATTCCGGTCAAGCAGCGACAGGG
>CALUSD010000197.1 GCA_944323295.1 uncultured Bacteroidales bacterium
AGACTCGAAAGACAGACCGTCGATGTCGATGACGAGGCTTGCGACGGATTCATAGACTGCGCTGCGGCGTTCCATCAGCTCCTCTATCCGCGCCCTGAGGCCGTCGTTTCCGTCCGGCTTCCCCAACATCGGTCTCGATTCGAAGTCGTGCTGCAGATTTTTCACGAGAGTGTCTGTTCCTGCCCTGAGATAAATGCAGAATGTCCCCAATTTCACCAAGGAGGCGCATTCCGGAGTCGTCACTGTCCCGCCGCCGAGAGAAATTATTGCCCGTCGGGCACCATCTTTTCCGAGAATCTCCCTCAGAGCCTTTTCTTCCATATCCCTGAACGCCACTTCTCCTTCCGATGCGAAGATTTCCGGAATCGCCCTGCCGCATTTTTCCTCGATGTATTTGTCGAGATCTATCAGTTCGCAACCGAGTTTTTCGGCTAACAATGCCCCGACGCGGCTCTTCCCGCATCCCATGAAACCTGTCAGAGAAATGAGCATGTCCATAATCCGCAACATTCAGATGTTAAAAACATTTTAAGAAGCTGTTTTGATTTCAAAACAACTTCTAATATAGAAGTTCTTCTTGAAAAGAAAAATTGTTTATCCGCAAAAGTACGCATGACAGAGCCGGGGACGCAAAAATACGTATAGTCAAAGAAGTTTCGTGCAGGGCAATGCAGTTTCGATTTTTTTGTTATTTTTGCGGACTGTTTGACAGACGTAACAGTGATTGTAAACAAAGTTTAAAAATAAATCCGTCTAAAAGACGTCAAAAACTATGTTGTTCAGTTTATTGCAAGTTGCCGGAGACGCCGGAACGGCGATCGGGACGCTTCCGGAGCAGGAGGTCGTGAATTATTCTTTGCTGCAGCTCGCTGCCAAGGGCGGCTGGCTCATGCTGGTGCTTCTGGCACTTTCGATTGTCGCCATTTATATTTTCGGAAAAAAATGGTGGATGATAAGAAAGGCGAGTGCCGTCGATAAATATTTCATGAAAAATATCCATGAGATGATTCATGACGGGAAGATCAAGTCTGCCGTAAGTCTTTGCCAGAGATACGATTCTCCGGTTGCAAGGCTTATCGAGAAAGGCATAGAGAGGATCGGGAGGCCTTTGCCGGATATCCAGGCGGCCGTAGAGAATGTCGGAAACGTGGAGGTCGCCAGACTTGAAAAAGGTTTGCCGATGCTCGCCACTATTGCCGGAGGCGCTCCCATGATAGGTTTCCTCGGGACCGTGATGGGTATGATACAGGCTTTCTTCAATATGGCGAATGCCGGAAACAATATCGACATCACCCTTCTTTCAGGCGGTATATATACGGCCATGGTCACTACCGTCGGCGGTCTGATCGTAGGTATCCTTGCTTATTTCGGATACAATTACCTGACTTCCCGGATATCCGACTTGGTATTCATGATGGAGAGCAATACCATAGATTTCATGGATATCCTCAATGAGGAAAATGCAGAAAATACCGCACCGGAGACTACCGAATAAGCTATGGCAATAAAAAGAAATACGAAAGTCCTGTCGGAGTTTTCGATGTCGTCCATGACGGATATCGTCTTTCTCCTGCTTATCTTTTTCTTGGTGACGTCCACTCTCGTGAATCCGAATGCCTTGAAACTGCTGCTTCCGAAAAGTACCGGGCAGGTCTCTGCCAAGGCTACTGTAAGCGTATCCATCAAGCATTATCAGGATTCAGGAACGTTTACCTATCATATAAACGGGGAGCAGACTCCTGTGCGTTTCGATCAGATCGAAGGTGAACTGAACGAACTGCTCATGACGGAAGAAGATCCGACATTTTCCATCTATTCCGACGAGACAGTGCCGATCGGAGAGGTGGTGAAAATCATGAATATAGCCAAGCGGAATCATTACAAGGTCATTTTGGCTACTTCACCGGAATAGTTTTACAAATTCGGCCGGTGAAAAGAACAGTTATTGCCACATCGGACAGACATTATAGACTATATGCCGAAATTCTATGAACAGGAGCGTGTCCGCCAGGAGCGGAAGTCCACGGCAGCGGGAATCATCCTTGCTGCTGTGTTGCACATTCTGTTGATAGTCATATGTGTTACGAGCGGTCTGAAGTATCTGTATCCTCCTCCGCCGGAGCAGTCGATGCTGGTAGAGTTCATGGAAGTCGAGCCGGAGGTAGAGATTCCGGAACAGATCATCGACGGGACACAGCCCCGTGCTGTCGACGCGAATCCGGAAGAGGAATTGAACTTGGTCCAGAAGTCCGAGGCCCTGCTCGAGGGAACGCAGGCCAATGAGGCTCCGGAGGCGACAACGGGTGAAGACGGCGATGTCGAGGTGCCTGAACCTCCGAGAAAACCGGAAATCAACAGACGGGCTCTGTTCCATGCCGCGGACAACGATACCGACAAGGATACGCTGGCTCCGCAGTCGGCAGAGAAAGCTGCTGACAAACTCAGGGCGGGACATGCATTGGGAAATACGATGACAGGCAAAAAGGCCGGAGAGCCGAATGCGAGACTGAAAGGGCGGACTGTCGTAGGAACATTGCCCAAACCGGCATATTCCGTACAGAAAGGCGGTACGGTCGTTGTGGATATATTGGTGGACAGGCATGGAAATGTGACGAGCGCAGTCCCGGGCGGAACCGGAACCACCGTGTCCGACAAGACCTTGTGGGAAGCGGCGCGGAAAGCCGCATTGAATACGCAGTTCAATGTCAAGGCCGATGCTCCTCCTCAGCAGGCCGGGACCATAACATACATATTTAAATTACAGTAATTTTTATTTTTATTGCCGGGAGGCACGAAAAACAATGGAAAACAACAGCAAAGGCGGATATTTCCGCAGAACGAACGAAGGCCGTAGGGATTACGGCAGCAATGGATTCGGTAACGAAGAAAAAAGAGTACCGAGGCAGAAAAGGCCGAGAATAGGTCGGCCGAGTGTAGAAAAGATGTTTTCTTCGAATGACGAAAGAAGATTCTCACCGGACAGAAGCCGCAGTTATGGTGGAGGACAGAGGGAATTCGGAGAGCGCCGTTATTACGGTGACCGCAGGGAAGACAGAGAGCATGGAAATTTCGGCGAGCGCCGGAGAGTTCCGGCTCAATACGGGGACAGACGTCCGTCTTCGGACTATGGCAGAGGCCATTCTTTCGAGGATAACAGATATTTTTATTCATCCGACGAAGAGTGCCGTCCGTACAGAAATACCAAGAGAGCGGCGGGAAATCAGGGACAGCATGGCAGACCTCAGCCGGGAAGAAAACCGGGTGCCAGACCGTTCGCTAAAAAGCCTGTGATGACTCCGGCCCAGACGGGTATCAACAGAATGATAGACAGAAAGAGAAAGCAGGCGGAGGAGGCCATGTCGGATTTCGACTATACTCCGGTGCCGGTAAAAGAGGAAGTAAGGCTCAACAAGTTCATTTCCAATTCCGGAATCTGCTCCCGCAGGGAGGCCGACAACTTCATCCTCGCTGGTGTCGTGACAGTAAACGGCTATGTAGTGACCGAGTTAGGCACGAAAATCAATATCAATACCGACGATGTCAGATTCAACGGCGAGAGAATCAGAGGCGAAAAGAAAGTCTATATAGTCATGAACAAGCCCAAGGGTTTCGTGACGACGACGAGCGATCCGCACGCTGAGAAGACTGTGATGGATTTGTTGAAAGGCTGTAAATCCCGGGTTTTCTCCGTGGGCAGGCTCGACAAGAATACGACGGGAGTGCTGATGTTCACCAACGACGGTGAAATGGCGGAAAAGCTCACGCATCCGTCCTATAACAAGAAGAAAATCTATCAGGTGACGTTGAATAACGAGCTTTCTCAGGAAGATTTTGACAAAATCCTTGGCGGCGTGATGCTGACCGACGGCGAGATAGCCGCCGACGAGCTCGAATATATCGATGATTCCGATCATAAGAAAATAGGTATCGAGATACATTCGGGAAAGAACAGAATCGTCAGAAGGATTTTCGAGTCCCTCGGCTATGAGGTGAAGGCTCTCGACAGGGTCTATTTCGCAGGGCTTACCAAAAAAGGTCTCAAGAAAGGACAGTGGAGATATCTTTCCGAGGGTGAGGTGAATATCCTGAAAATGGGCTCATATCAATAGAATCATGCCTGAATCGCAAAATAAAAGACACCGGTCCGGATTCGTGAATATCATAGGGAATCCGAATGTAGGCAAGTCCACTCTCATGAATGCGCTTGTCGGAGAGAAATTGTCCATAGTCACAGCCAAGGCCCAGACTACAAGGCACAGGATCATGGGCATCGTGAACGGAGACGATTACCAGATAGTGTATTCGGATACTCCCGGGATTCTGAAGCCGAACTACAGGCTGCAGAAAAACATGATGGATTTCGTGGATACGGCCATAGGCGATGCGGATATTATTCTGTATGTGACCGATGTCATAGAAAAAAGCGACAAGAATGCCGAGTATATAGAGAAACTGAAACATCTCGAATGCCCGGTCATTCTTGTCATCAACAAGATCGACATAAGTACGCAGGAGCAGGTGATGAAGCTGATGCAATGGTGGCAGGAGCAGTTGCCCAAGGCCGTCATATTCCCGGCTTCCGCAAAGGAAAGATTCAATCTCGACAATATTTTCGATGCCATCACCGGCAGGCTCCCCGAGGCTCCGGCATGGTTTGACAAGGATGTATTTACAGACAGGAATCTCAGATTTTTCGCGTCAGAAATCATCAGGGAGAAGATATTCCTTTATTACAGTCAGGAGATTCCGTACAGCTGCGAAGTGTCCATAGAGAGCTTCAAGGAAGGCGAGGACCGGTACGATATCGCTGCCGTAATCTATGTGATGCGCGAGTCACAGAAAGGAATCATTATCGGCAAGGGCGGCCAGACATTGAAGAAAGTGGGGACAAAGGCCCGTTTGGATATGGAGGATTTCTTCCAGAAAAAAGTCTTTCTCAGCCTTTTCGTAAAGGTGGATCCGGACTGGCGGGAGAACAGAAAGGAACTTCGCCGCTTCGGTTACGAGGGAGGCGCGGGCTCCGCAATGTAGACCGGACTTTGCATATCCCGGCCATGCAAATGGCTGACGGGAAATTTACCGGTCGGATGATACGTTAAAATACGATAAACGATATGGACGAAAAACAGGACAACAGGCCCGAAGAAATCGACGATGACGATCTCGAAATCGTGGAGGATGGGGAATCATCCGGTAAATACGACAAGCTGCTGAACGACAGCAGCCGGAAGTACCGGCTTTCCGGGATGTTCAAGGAGTGGTTTCTCGACTACTCTTCGTATGTCATACTCCAAAGGGCCGTGCCTCATATTGACGATGGATTGAAACCGGTCCAGAGACGTGTCCTGCATACGATGTTCAAGATCGATGACGGCACTTATACGAAAGTGGCCACCATCGTCGGCGAGGCCATGAAGCTGCATCCGCATGGAGATTCGTCCATACTCGGAGCCTTGGTCCAGATAGGCCAGAAAAATCTGCTTGTGGACTGCCAGGGCAACTGGGGCAATGTCATCACCGGCGATTCCAATGCTGCCGGAAGGTATATTGAAGGCCGGCTGACGAAGTTCGCCAAAGAAGTGATGTTCAATCCCAAGACTACCGAATGGATGAATTCGTACGACGGGAAAAATCAGGAGCCCGTCGATCTGCCGGTCAAGTTCCCCCTTTTGCTGGCACAGGGGGCCGAAGGTATTGCCGTAGGTCTGGCATCCAAGATATTGCCTCATAATTTCAATGAACTTCTCGACGCGTCAGTGGCGATTCTCAGGGGTGAAAGTTTCGAGCTTTATCCGGATTTTCCTACGGGGGGCTATGCTGACTGTTCGAAATATTGCAAGGGCCGCCGCGGAGGCGTGGTGAAGGTGCGGGCCAAGATAGAGAAGATCGACAAGAATACCATAGCCATCACGGAAATACCGTTCGGAAAGACGACGCATGCTGTCATCGATTCGGTGATGAAGGCTAAGGATAACGGCAAAATCAAAATCAGGAAAATCGATGACCTGACCACTACCCAGGCGAATATAGTCATCCATTTGCCGAACGATGTGTCTCCGGACAAGACCATCGACGCTCTGTATGCGTTTACGGACTGCGAGGTGTCCATTTCTCCGAATACATGCGTGATAGTGGACAACAAGCCTCAGTTCATGGATGTGGAGGAGGTCCTGAGATACAATACGGAGCATACGAAATATCTTCTCGGCAGGGAGCTGCAGATCCGCCTCGACGAATTGAACGACGAGTGGCACTACGGCTCGTTGGAGAGAATATATTTTGAAAACGAAATATACAGGATACTCGAAAAGAAGGATTCCAAAAGTTGGGAGGAGCAGCTCGGCGAGACTTTCGACGAGATGAAGAAGTATCAGTCCATGGTACTCAGGGAAATCACCATGGAGGATATCCTGAAACTCGTGGAAAAGCCTATCCGGAAAATATCCAAGTTCGATATAAGGGCGTTGGATGAGAAACTGAGGGGAATAGAGGATGAGATAGACGAGGTGCGCAACCATCTTGAGCATCTGAACGAGTTTGCCGTCAATTATTTCCTGAATCTCAAGAAAAAATACGGCAAGGACTGGCCGCGGCTGACGGAAATCGCGAATTTCGAGACGATTGCCGCTACGAGGGTTGTGAACAACAATGCCAGACTCTATGTGAACAAGGCCGAAGGTTTTGCCGGTATCGGCCTGAAAAAGGAGGACAATGCCGAATTCGTCTGCGATTGCTCGGACCTGTCCGAGATCATCGTTATCCGCAAGGATGGCAAATATGTCGTGACCAAGGTCAGCGACAAGGCGTTTTTCGGTCAGGATATCCTGTATGTCGGCCTTTTCGACAGAAACGATCAGAGGACTATCTATAATGTCATCTATCGGGATGGAAAAGGAGGATTGGCGTATGCCAAAAGATTCGCAGTGACAAGTATAACCCGGGACAAGGAGTATGACATCACCCAGGGAACGCCCGGCTCGAAAATTCTCTGGTTTACCGTAAACGGCAATGGCGAGGCGGAAACGGTCAAGATTTATCTGAGACCGCGGCCGAAACTGAAAAAGTTGGTGGACGAGTATGATTTTGCCAAACTGGCAATAAAAGGAAGAGCCGCGCGCGGAAATTTGGTGACAAAGAATCCTATCCAGCGTATAATGCTGAAATCAAAGGGAGTATCCACGATAGGCGGTAAGGATATATGGCTTGACGAGGATATAAACAGACTCAACGAAGACGGGAGGGGAAGATATCTCGGACAGTTCGGAAACGGCGATCATATTTTAGCCGTTTTCAAGGACGGCACCTATTACACGACCTCCTATGATTTGAGCAACAGGTATCAGGGTGAAATACTTGCCATACAGAAAATGGAGCCAGGCAAGACTTTCTCTGCCGTATATTATGACGGCCAGCAGAAATGTTTCTATGTCAAGAGATTTTCGTTCGACCTCAGCGACAATACTCCGGTTTCGTTCATATCGGCCGGGAAAGGATCGTATTTGGTGGATATCAGCGAGGACCGGCACCCGCAGATAGAACTTGTTTTCGGAGGCAAGCATGCTCACAGACCGGCTGAACTGATAGATGTGGAGGAGTTCATCGGAAAGAAAGGCTTGCAGGCGAAAGGCAAGAAGGTAAGTCCGTATGATGTCGCATCCGTGAGATTTGCAGAGCCTTTGCACAAACCGGAAGACGACGTGGAGGAAGCCGGTGTCCCTGAGCCGGACGTGCAGGCTGAAAGCGATGAGCTTTCCGAAGATACGGAACTCACATTGTTTTAATTTTTTCTCTGTATGCAGAGCAGAAAAACGGCTACGGTAGTCAAGCACACGGGAAGTCATTATCTTCTGACCTGCCTTCCCGAGTGGAAGCTCTTTCCGGCCGTGCTCAGAGGGAAAATCCGCCTGAAAGGCAGCTCCGTCACGAATCCTGTAGCGGTAGGCGACAAGGTAGTATATGAGGCGGACTCCGATATGCCCGCTCAGGAAAATCCGGCGGTCATACTTTCCGTCGAACCCCGGAAAAATTATGTTATCAGAAAATCCGCGAATCTTTCGCGTCAGGCTCATATCATTGCCGCAAATGTGGATCAGGCGTTCATAGTGGCGACCCTCGATTTCCCGGAAGTGAAACTGCCTTTTTTAGACAGGATTTTATTGACATGCGAGGTGTACAATGTGCATCCTGTCATAGTCTTGAACAAGATAGACCTTTTCAGGGACGCCTGTAAGGAGCAGATAGAAGCATTCCGTCATATCTACGGGAGTGCAGGATATGAGGTACTGGAAGTTTCGGCCCTGACGGGAGAGGGAACGGACTTGCTGAGGGAGAAGTGCGACGGTGCGGTTTCGCTTTTTTCAGGGGTATCCGGGGTCGGAAAATCCTCGCTTATCAAGGCTTTGGATCCGTCTTTGGATTTAAGGATAGGCGAAATTTCGGAAGCTCATCTGCAAGGGCGTCATACCACTACTTTTTATGAGATGTACCGTCTTGCTTCCGGCGGATTCATCATAGATACTCCCGGTATCCGCGGCTTCGGTCTCGTAGACATCGCCCCGGAGGAAATAGCCCTGTATTTTCCCGAAATGCTCAGAGTTTCCGAACACTGCCGTTTCTCGCCATGCACGCATACTCATGAGCCCGGCTGCGCCGTCAAAGCCGCCGTCGAAGACGGTTCCATAAGCTATGAGAGATACTCATCATACCTCGGCATGCTGGAAGAAGGCCGCAAGTACAGGTAAATCCCGGATTGAAATCGCAGAACTGCCATTTGTTCCGCCGGCAAACCTGTCGCCTGCGTTATTGTTCCCACCGGCAGCTCCGTCTCAGTCCTCGCCATGAAACGTCTCGTAGACGTAGGAAATGCCGCCGCAGACTGCCATGGTGACTGCCTGGGATTCATGTGAAAGTGTGGCGAAAATGAGACCTGTTCCGAACGGGATACCGTAGATGGTGGACAATGCCAATGATACGATGAAATGAAAAGCTCCGAAACCGCCTGGAACCGGAACGAGCCAGCCGAAACTGCCTGCCAACATCAGAAACAGTGCGTCTACTGCACCCAAACCGTCGAGACCGGGCATGGCTTTCATGGTCGCAATGCTCATGGTCCAGTACATCAGCCAGATGAGCAGGGTATACAGGAAAAATTTCCATTTGTTCTTCATTTTCAGGCATGAAAGCAAGCCCTGAAGAAGTCCCTTGCAGATGTCTGCGGCTTTCCTCGAAAAACCGCAGCGGTTTCTGGTCGCGTAAATGGCATATATTGCCGCGGCACATGAAATTGCAAAAGCCAGCAGTACCCACCACAGGCTGAAATTCATGTTTTCCTCGAATGGACGCCACATCTTTTCCACGAAAAATCCTCCGAATTCCTGCCATTTGAACACTAAGAGCGCGACAAGAAACAGAAACATCGTCACCATATCCCAGGACCGCTCCAAAACCACGGTCCCGAGCACCTTGTCGTATGAAGCCTTTTTTCGCGGAGTGCCGTTTTCCGAAACTGCCGAAGGATCCGGCTGCGAATTTTTTGTGATGAAGCCGCATCTGACGAATTCCCCGATGCGAGGAAAAATGAAATTCGCGATATACCCGATGTTCACGGCATTGAACGTCGATATTTTCCGGATGCTTCCGTCTATAGGAAGAAGGATTTCACGCCATCTGACACCTCTTAACCAGAAAGCCATGATACCGGCGCCCATGGAAATCAGAATGCAGCCCCAGCGGCATGATTTGAGCCCGGCAATGAAATCGTCCCATTTTACCTCTCTGAAAGTGAAATAAAGAAGGAGGCAGGCCACTGCGGCCGAGATTGTGTACTTTATGATTTTGCTTCCGTAGTCCTTGCTGCTCATCGCGGAAAAATTGATGAAGCGCAAATTTAGGAACTGTTTTTAAAAATCCCTATCTTTGTCGCCGTAAATTTTTATCCGATGAAATCGATTTTAGGTATGGGCAATGCCCTTACGGACATCCTTGCCGTTCTTCAGGATGATACATTGCTCAGGCAGTTCCATCTGCCGAGAGGAAGCATGCAGCACGTGGACATGAAGACCGGAGACAAAATCTGGCAGGTGCTCAAGCCGATGGGAGTCCAGTATGTGGCTGGCGGCTCTGCCGCCAATACTATCACCGGAACGGCGATTTTCGGCATGAAGTCAGGTTTTATCGGCAAGGTAGGGGATGATGAACTCGGCCATCTTTTCAAGAGCGACCAGGAGCAGTACGGTATCAAATCCACGCTTCTGAAAGGGCGTAGTTCATCGGGAAGAGCCATGGTTTTCATCACTGCCCCCAATGCCGAGAGGACGTTTGCAGTGTATCTGGGAGCTGCTCTCGAATTGGTGCCGGAGGATTTGAAGCCTGAGTTCTTCGAAGGATACGACTATTTTCATATAGAAGGATATCTTGTCCAGAATCAGAATCTTATACGCAAGGCCGTAGAACTTGCAAAGGCGGCCGGCTGTACTGTTTCATTGGATATGGCATCCTATAATGTCGTCGAATCCAACGAGGCTTTTCTCCACGATATCGTGGACCATTATGTAGACATAGTTTTTGCAAACGAAGCCGAGGCCAAATCGTTTACGCGTTTGGAGCCTCGTGAAGCGCTCGACGAGATAGCAAGGCATTGCGAAATCGCCGTGGTCAAGGTGGGAAAGGACGGGTCCATGGTGAAAAAGGGCGATGAATACCATTACATAGAGGCTTGGCCGGCCAATACCATCGATGCTACAGGGGCAGGGGATACTTATGCCGCAGGATTCCTGTACGCGCATTCGTTAGGAATGCCGTTGCGTGTCTGCGGAGAAATAGGGTCGATTATTGCGGCGAAAGTCGTGGAAGTCATCGGCACCAAGATAGATATTCCGCGCTGGAAAGACGCTAAAAACGAAATCCGCGCTCTGATAGCTGCCACGTCAAAAGACAGTCCCGAATTTTAAAACGAGAATCAGATGGCTTTTTTCCTGACAGAATTGATCAGAAAATCGCGGCTGAAAAAATGTGGAAGCCGTATCCTGACAGGTTTCCTGCCGCTGAAAGACATCCGCTCTGCCGTCGTGATTATCGACGGGACGGAGCCGTCGTGTATTGCGCATAAGGAAAAAGTCGATGCTTTCTGCAAACGGAACGGTATTGCAGTGTCGTTTATTTATATCGATTTGCGAAAAAAATCGAAGGATACCGAAATTTTTGTCGCAGGCGACAATGTCGTCACGAGGAAAGACATGAGTATCTTCGGAATCCCGAAAATGAAAAGGAAAGGTGCGCTTTTTACGGGAAATGCCGACCTGCTCGTTAATTTTCGCGACAGCGATGACTTTGCCGGGGATTTCATATCCAAGGTTTGCAAGGCTCGTTTCAAGATCGGGACCTGCGACTATCCGGACAACCCGTTCGATTTGGTCGTTGCCGCGAAGCCGGCACCGGAAAACGAAGTCCCAGAGTCTGATGCCGGGACTTGCGACAGCCGGACTTCCGAAAAAATCGATGCCGTATGCAGTTTCTTGAAAAAGATAGTATAATGTCAGTCCGGCGAATTGACGGCATGCGTTCGTCGGACAGACCCCAGTGTAATTAAAATCAGTGCAATGAAAAATTATTTGAAGTACCTCTTCGTGACAGTGAAAGGAATCTGTATGGGAGCGGCCGATGTCATCCCGGGAGTGTCAGGAGGTACCATCGCATTCATGACAGGAATCTACGAGGAACTTGTAGGCTCCATCAACTCCATCAACATGACGGCAGTGAAACTGCTTTTTACCGGCAAATTCAGGCAGTTCTGGCGCCATATCAACGGCAACTTCCTTTTTTCCCTGATCCTCGGGATACTCATCAGCATTCTCTCATTGGCCAAGCTGATGCAATACCTGCTCGATTATCAGCCGGTGCAGACATGGGCATTTTTCTTCGGCCTTATCGTGGCATCGTCCATTTTTATTCTCAGGGGCATCAAGGCATGGAAATTCAAGGATTTCATCATGCTTGTCTTCGGCATCATCCTCGGAGTGGTGGTATGCACCCTGTCTCCGACCGAAACTCCGGACGGGCTCTGGTTTATCCTTCTTTGCGGTGCAATAGCCATTTGCGCGATGATATTGCCGGGCATTTCCGGCAGCTTCATCCTCCTGGTCCTCGGAAAATACAAATACATGATGTCAGTCATCGCCGATATCGTTTCCGGCAAGGGCGAACTGATGGATTTCGTCACGGTTATCGTCTTCATCATCGGAGCAGCCGCCGGAATCATCGCGTTTTCCAAGTTCCTGCACTGGCTGCTGCAGCATTATCACAGGGAGACACTGCTCGTCATGGCCGGTTTCATCATCGGCTCTTTGGTGAAAGTATGGCCGTGGAGCGACATGCAGACCGTGATTCTTTCACAATATCCTGAACTTCGCCCTGCCGAGGGCCTGCTTGCTCCGGAGATTGTCAGCCAATATTCCGGCATGGTGGACATGCATGTCGGTGGAGCCATAGCATTCGCCCTCGTGGGTTTCGTCCTTGTCGTCGGCATCGAAGTCGCCAGCTCGGTTATCGCTAAGAAGCGGGGGTGATCCTGAAATTACTCCTTTTGGGTCCCCATAAAGGCAGTCTTGATATTGTCCATGCGGCGGGAGAATTCCTCCTTGCCGATGAGAGTGACTATGTCGGCGATACCGAGACCGCTCGACGCACCTACCAAAGCGAGGCGCAGGCAGTTCATCACTTTGCCTATAGGCCATTCATGGCTGCGGATAAATTCTTCGAGCGGTCCTTCGAGGCTTTCTTTCGTGAATTCGCCGTCGAAACCTTCGATGAAATCTGCAACTTGAAAGGCAAGAGTGTAATTTTCCTCTTTCCAGAATTTTGCGGCATCCTTTTCCACGTATGAAACCGGCGCCGTGAAAAGATAAGAGGCGATATCCCAGAAGTCGGCCACGAAAGTCGCCCTTTCCTTTATCAGGGATACGATGCGGTGTACGTATGCCTTAGTGAAGATATGATTCATGAAGTCGGCTCCCTGCACCGTGACTTGTGCACCGGCTGTCAGTGCGCATTTCGGACATTCCACTATCTGCATTCCGCGGCTTTCGAGTATCGGGATGAAGAGGTCGGTGAGTTCGTCGTCGGATTTCATCCTGAGATACTCTTTGTTATACCATTTGGCCTTGTCGGGGTTGAATTTCGCCCCGGACTTGATGACACGCTCGAGCGAGAATGCCTCTATAAGCTCAGGCATGGTAAAGAGTTCCCTGTCGTCTCCCGGATTCCATCCGAGCATGGCCAGCATGTTTACGAATGCTTCAGGGAAATATCCGTCTTCGCGATAGCCGCGCGATACTTCGCCCTCTGCATTGGTCCATTTCAGCGGGAACACCGGAAAGCCGAGCCTGTCTCCGTCTCTCTTGCTCAGCTTGCCTTTTCCGTCCGGTTTCAGCAGCAGGGACAGATGTGCGAAACGAGGCATGGTATCCTGCCATCCGAATGCTTCATAGAGCAGGTAATGCAGAGGCAGGGACGGGAGCCACTCTTCGCCGCGGATGACTTCGGTGATTTCCATCAGGTGGTCGTCTACGATGTTGGCCAAATGGTATGTAGGCAGTTCGTCGGCCCTTTTCCAAAGTACCTTGTCGTCGAGGGTATCGGTATTCACTTCGATATGCCCGCGGATAAGGTCATCCATCTTTACGACCCGGTTTTCAGGCATCTTGAAACGGATGGTCCAGTCCGAGTGCGTCTCCAAAAGGGGCTTCCACTCGCTTTCAGGCATTGAAAGAGAGTTCCGGAGACTTTTGCGGGTGATATGGTTGTATATGAAAGTTTCCTTGCGGGCTTCCATCTCCGCACGTTTGGCTGAAAGCTCTTCGGCAGTGTCGAATGCATAGTAGGCATAGCCCTTTTCTACGAGTTCTTCCGCATATTTCCTGTAGATTCCACGTCTTTGCGACTGCCTGTAAGGGGCATGAGGGTGCTTTTCGGATGGGGTTTCGACTACATTGCCGGAGGCATCCACACCTTCGTCGGGAATGATTCCGCACCAGTTCAACGCTTCGGTGATGTATTTTTCCGCCCCTGGTACGAAACGCTGCGAGTCGGTATCCTCGATTCTTATGATAAAGTCTCCGCCGTGCTGTTTGGCGAAAAGGTAGTTGTAAAGCGCAGTCCTTACGCCGCCCATGTGCAACGGGCCTGTAGGAGATGGCGCAAACCTTACTCTTGTTTTTCTATCCATAATTCCAATAAATTATTTAACGTCAGTTCGACGAATTTATGTTGTTCAGGACTAAGGAATTCGTCGAACAGTCATTAAGGATTTCTTCGAAATCCGTTTGTCTTAAACCTCAGTCGCTGTGGCGACAGCCCCTTATTAAGGGGCGCCACCCCCATTTCTGCTCGCTTTCGAATGTCCACCGGACATTCTCATTAACCGCTCCCGACCTCGCTGGGGGCTCGTCGCAGAACTCCGTTCTGCTCCTTCAGCGGTAGTTCGATGACTTTCAACAAGTTGAAATTCGTCGAACTCATGTTTATTCAATTCTTTTTCTTCAGGTCTCTTCGAATCGCCGTCACGGTTTCCAACATGCCGATGTTCTGTCCCTCCTCGGTGATCAGCACCGGCACTTCATTCTCCTCGAAATGGAATTTCCGGACATTGCCCGTGTCATTGATGCCTATTTTTATGCTTTCCTGACAGTCGGGAAGTTCGATTTCCTCTCCGCTCATCCTCGAAGCGGCACGGTCGTATACGAAATCCTGGTCTATCACGATCAGATTCCCGAGATTTATGTTCGTGATGTTGCTCAGTTTGTTCATTTTGAAACCTGTAGCTATCACTGTGACGCTGACCTTGTCTCCGAAATCCGGACTCTCGTCGAAGATGATTCCGCGCTTGAAATTGTTGGCGTTTCCGGTATATTCGTTTATTTTCTTGTTGATCGTCTTCAGCTCGGTCATGGACAGGCCGTCCTTGTTCAGTCCCATGGTGATGTTGAGCAGGACGTTTTTCGCCGTTTTCAGATCGAAATCATTGAGCAGCGGCGATGCCAATGCTCCTTTTATCGCATCGTCTATCCTGTTTTCCCCGCGTCCTTCCCCGCATCCCATCAGGGCCATCCCGCTGCCTCGCATCATGTTGTTCACATCCTTGAAGTCGACGTTGATGAATCCCGGCTTGGTGATGATTTCTATCACTCCTCGGACTGCGGTGGCAAGTATTTCATCGGCTTTAGGGAATGCATCCTGCACCAACATGTCTCCGTAGCATTCATACAGCTTTTCGTTGTTGATAATCAGCATGCTGTCCACGCATTTTTCCAACTCGTGGATACCGTCGACGGCGCGTGACAGGAATTCATTGCCCTCGTTCTCGAAAGGCAGTGTCACGACTGCGACAGTCAGTATGTCACGCTCTTTGGCCATGGAAGCTATGACAGGAGATGCTCCGGTGCCTGTACCGCCTCCCATCCCGGCAGTGATGAACAGCATCCTGGTCCCTGAATCGAGCAGGGCGGAAGCTATCTGGTCCTGGGAATTGAGTGCGGCCTTTCTGCCTTCTATCGGGTTGCATCCAGCGCCGAGATCCCCTATTTTCAGTTTGTTCGGCACCGGACTTTTCATAAGAGCCTGCGGGTCGGTATTGCACACGAAAAAGTCGCAGCCTTCGATTTTCTGATTGTACATGTAGGAAACCGCGTTGCAGCCTCCGCCGCCTACTCCGACGACCTTTATGATGGAATTGTTCTGACTCCAGTCAGATGGCAGTATGTCGTTCATGATTCGCTATGCTTTTTCGGAATAAATATTGTCCCAGAGAGTTTTTGCCTGAGTCTTGACCTCGTCCAACCACGTGATTCTCGGCTTTTTCGATTTTTTCGGACCTTTTGGACCCGGCGCCGGATTTACTTCTTCTATTTCGCCCGGGCCGAAAAGGGTGCCGTCGTCATGACCTTCGGATTTTCCGGTGCCGTGACCGGCAATGTCATTGTCCGCAAGGACATCCTCCTCTTTCTTTTCTGTCGTCTCATCTTCTGTCATGAGGCGCACTCCGTCGTCTCCGAAAACGACTTCTTCGCCGACACCGACAGTCGCTTCTCCCTGCACGCAGTCCCCGACCTTATCCGTTTTAGCAGCCAATATCAGCCCGATGCTTACAGCTGCATCGGTCTCCAAGACACTGTCGCATCCGATTTCCGAGAAAAGCTCCTGTCTTGGATAGCCTTTCCTGACGCTGTAGCCGGAGAGTTCCTTTATGTAGTTGGCGCAGTTAGTCAGATTCGCTCCTCCGCCGGTGAGTACGATCCCGCTTCTGAGGTTGTCGGCAAACCCGCTCTGCTCTATTTCATAAAGCATGGCTTCGACTATTTCCCTGACCCTGCAGGTGATGATTTCCGACAGGTATTTCACAGGGATCTGTTTATTTGGCGAAGCGTCCCCGCTGTTGATCTGTATTATCTTCTCGCTCAGATTCTGGAGCTTGTCCGGCATGCATGCCCCGAACGCTATCTTGATGTTTTCTGCCAGTTCGGTCGAGATCATCGCTTCGGTCTTGATGTCCCTTGTGATCGAAGCTCCTCCGAACGGAATCGAGGCATAGTGTCTCATGATGCCGTGGTAATAGACCGATACGGAGGTGCTGCCGCCTCCGAAGTCGATAAGTGCCACGCCGTTGTCGATTTCGGAAGGTGTGAGGACGGCTTTCGCCAATATGTCCGGCGTGAAGTATTTTTTCGCAATCGCGATTTTCAGATTGTTGAAAGCGACGTTCGTGGCCCGCAATGCGCTTTTCTTTCCGATGAATATCTTGAAGTTCCCCTCGAGGATATCGCTCGGCATGCCGATGACTTCCTCTTCCACCATCTGGAATTCTTCTCCGTTCGAGAACGACTGGGCTACGGCCCCGAAAAGCTCCTCGTTTTTCGCATCATCCAACGGGTAATTGTACAGGGCATCGCTTTTCAGGAGATTTACCTCTTCGTCAGTGATGCACTCTTCGGGATTTTCCCTGTCCAACCTGGCAGGGCGGATGACCTGTCTCACGCGGTATTTGGGCATGCCTACCACTGCCTGTGTGATCTTGATGTTCAGTTCGGCCTCGGCTTCCCTTATCAGCTTTTCGATCGGCTTGGTGACCTGCATGGAGTTGACCACATAGTTGTTCTTGACTCCGGCGGAAGGCGCCGTGCCGTAGAAAATTACCTGTATGTCATCGCCTGTGACTTTCGCCACTGTCAGGGCCACTTTCGATGACCCGATGTCCACGGCGACAATGTGTTTGTCTTCCATATTATAAAAACATTTTTCTTCTATTTGTCATCCCGAGCGGAGCCGTCAGGCGCAGTCGAGGGATCTGTCAATATTAGTTATCTGCATAATATCCCGCCCTCTGCAATGCTCGTCAGGCGCAGTCGAGGGATCTGTAATCACTTGCATATTACTTGCCCCCTGTACCTCACATCCACACTCCTGTACCTGTCCTTCCCCTTGGCCGGCACCACGCCGGCATAGTAGCTCTCCATCAGAGCGAATTTCTCCTCGATATCCGTCGGTTTCCCGAACAGGAACTTTTCCGTCCCGTCGCGCGGAATCAGCACCATGTCGCCGTTGCCGAGCACGTGTATCTGTACGATATTCCGGCTCCAAACCTTGTGCTTTTCCATGTACAGCACCATTTCGGTCATCCGCTCCATCCATTCCTTTTCTTCCCCTGTCACGGCCCTGCCTTTTCCGGCATTGTCCATTTCTATCGGGATATTTCCGTCTATCACTATCACATGGCTCGCCTTGCCCTCCTTTATCGGAAATACGTATCCGTTTGCATCGCCGTAAAAACGCCGGCCGTTCTTTTGAAACCGCATTACAGGTATCCTCTGGGTTATCTTTACGTGCAGAATGCCGTCTTTGGTGCAATACGCCTCGCTTTTCAGGACGGCACTCTGCGAATCGAGGATGTCCTCCATCTTTTTCAGATCGATGTCTTCTATCGGAATCCCCTCGGTCTTGCCATAGTCCTTTTCCATGTATTCGAGTATGTCCGCCTCCGACACGAATCTGTTCTCCGCGCTGTCGGCTATCTCCACTTCGGTTCCGGAACAAAGCGTTTTGGCCCGTTTCGCCTTGCTTATGCCTGCGGATACGCAGAGGCAGACGAAAATGACTGCCACTGCCGCCGCGCCGAGTATCGTGCCTGCTATGTTCCTGCCGTTTCTCATTTTCCGTAACGTCTTTGCATCATTTCAGTTATGCTTCCGATGTATCTGTCTATGTTTCCGGCCCCAAAAGTAACTAAAGTATCGATATCTTCACCCTCGAGAGTGTCCATAAGCTCCTCTTTTTTGATAAGAATCTTGTCACGGAGTTCCGTTTTGTCGAAAATAATCCCGGAAGTCACTCCCGGAATAGGCTCTTCGCGGGCGGGGTATATGTCGAGCAATATCAGTCTGTCCGCCTTGGAAAGCGCTGCTGCAAAGTCATTTGCAAAATCCCGCGTGCGCGTGTAGAGGTGCGGCTGGAACACCGCCGTAAGTTTTCTTTCCGGGAAAATGTCCCTGATGGAGCTTATTGCTGCCGCAATCTCGGCAGGATGGTGGGCGTAATCGTCTATGTATGCATGTCCCGGACGGTTGTAATGTATGTCGAAACGTCGTTTCACTCCTGAAAATACCTCCAGGGCCGACTTTATTTTTGCCGGGGCAATACCGTAGCTGAGTGCGACGGCTGCCGCCGCAATGCCGTTTTCTACATTCACCCACCCCGGCACTCCGACGCGGCAGTCTTCGATGACGCCTCCGGGATACACCATGTCGAAGGTGAAATATCCGCACTCGTCTTTCCTGATATTCCGTGCGTGGAAATCCGCTCTGACGTCATCGTAGGCATAAGTGAGAATTTCAGCCCCGGTGTCCTCCGGACCTATTTCGAGACCGTATTTTGCGATGACTCTTCCGCTTACCTGGGAAGCGAAGGCTCTGAATGCTTCCTTTACATGAGCAAGGTCGGAGTATATGTCCAAATGATCGGCATCCATTGCCGTGATGACGGCAATTTCGGGATGCAGCTGCAGAAAAGACCGGTCGAATTCGTCGGCTTCCACTACTACCACGTCATTGCCGGCAGTGAGAAGGTTGCTGTCGTAGTTCTTGGATATTCCTCCGAGAAATGCGGAACAGCCTTCTCCGCTGTGTTCGAAAATATGTGCGAGAAGGGTGCTCGTGGTCGTCTTTCCGTGGGTCCCGGCTATTGCAAGGCATCTCTGTCCTTCAGTGATTTCTCCGAGAATCATGGAGCGTTTCAGCACCTTGTAGCCGTGGCCCTTTACATAGACGAGTTCTCCCATGTCTTTCGGGATGGCCGGAGTGTAGATGACGAGGGTGTCCTCCGGAGTTTTCGGAATGAAACCCGTGTTGTCTTCGTAATGTATGGAGATGCCCTCGGCTTCAAGTTCTCCAGTCAGTTCGGACGGTGTCCTGTCGTATCCGGAGACATTGTACCCCTTGAACTTGAAATAGCGCGCTATGGCGCTCATTCCTATGCCGCCGATTCCTATAAAATATATATTCCTGTACTTGTTCATATTCCTTTGGTTTTCTTATCTCTGGGTGTTCCGAGACGGTCCATCTCGCACTGGAATACAACCCCTGCCGGGGTCAACAGTGCTCGCTGTTACCGTCTCTTCACAGCGCCCTTTTTGTCATCTCGAGCGTAGTCGAGAGATCTGCCAACTCATATATCTCCTCCACAATCCTTTCCGCCGCATCCCTCCGCGCTAATTTCAGTATGTTTCCCTCCATTTCCTTTATCTTCTCCTCATCGCGCACGAGCCTGCAGGCCTCCCTCATCAGACATTGCGGAGCATCCGCATCGCGAATCAGCATCGCCGCATCCTTGCGGACAAGCGCCATGGCATTGTGTGTCTGATGGTCTTCCGCTACATTCGGCGAAGGTACGAAAATAACGGCTTTTCCGGCAGCGCACAGTTCCGAAACCGAGCTCGCCCCGGATCTCGAAATCACGACATCGGCCGCTGCGTAAGCCAGATCCATTCTTTTGATAAAATCGTAGTGATGGATGAAGTCCGACTTGTGCTCTGCCATGAATCCGTCGATGCCCGGTTTGTAATACTTCCCGCATTGCCACAGAAGTTCCACATTTTCGCCGTCAGGACATCCCTGCAGAATCCATTCTTTTACGGAATTGTTCAGTGTCCCGCTTCCGAGGCTGCCTCCGACTATGAATATATGTTTTTTAGCGGGATCGAGACCGTAAAACCTGACGGCTTCGGCTTTCATTTCGGGGGTGGCAGGCACTATTTCCTTTCTGATGGGATTTCCGGTCAGGACTATTTTCCCGGCAGGAAAAAACTTTTCCATTCCTTCGTATGCCACGCAGATTCTGCCTGCTTTTTTCCCGAGAATCCTGTTTGTCAGTCCCGCAAAGCCGTTCTGCTCCTGAATGAGGGTAGGAATTCCTTTGCGGCCTGCACTCCAGAGCAGGGGAGCGCTCGCATACCCTCCGACGCCTACGGCGATATCGGGCTTGAATCCATCTATGATTTTCCCTGCCATTTTCAGGCTCCTGATGAGCTTGAACGGAAGTTTCAGATTCGAGAGCGACAGGCTTCGCTGCAGCCCGGCTACCGGCAGGCCGACTATCTCATAGCCTGCGGCAGGGACTTTCTCCATTTCCATCCGGCCCTCTGCGCCCACGAAAAGGATTTCAGTATCCGGGGCGGTTTCTTTCAGCCTGTTTGCTATGGAGATGGCAGGAAAGATGTGTCCTCCGGTTCCTCCTCCGCTGATTATTACCCGTAATGCCCTTTTATTCATAGTCCTCTGTTGTTTATTG
Source organism: uncultured Bacteroidales bacterium (assembly GCA_944323295.1). Classification (GTDB taxonomy): domain Bacteria; phylum Bacteroidota; class Bacteroidia; order Bacteroidales; family UBA932; genus Cryptobacteroides. Next base: position 20,830 of record CALUSD010000197.1, read on the forward strand.
TCCGGGTTGTGGTCTCATTGCCTGCGGCCCGGAAGTTTCCTCCATGTCATCCGTATCATCTGCTGCGACAGCCGCTTCCGCATTGGCTGCCACCGCAGCCTCCATCTCCTCCCTTTTCGCATCGATGTTATTCTTTGCCAACCGGCTGATGGAAAGCAGCACCCCGAATGCAACGCTGAAACTCAGGAACGAACTGCTTCCGTGACTTACCATCGGCAGTGTCTGCCCGGTCAGAGGGCCTATGTTGACATTGACCAGCATGTGCATGAAAGCCTGTCCCGTAATCAGCAGCACCAATCCCGCCACTGCCACCTTGGCAAACCAGGAATCGCACGAACTGACTATCAGAGAGCCTCTTGCCAACAGGCTGACATACAGAATCATCACGATGATGCCTCCCAACAGTCCGTACTCTTCTATGATGAAAGAGTAGATATAATCACTGAAAATCGCATATACGGAGTATTTCTGCGTGCTGTTTCCCGGACCTTTTCCTATTATTCCGCCCTCCTTGATGGCTAATTTCGCGCTTTCAGGCTGTCTTATCCTGTCTATCGCTTCCCGGTATTCCTTGCTCCACTCATGTTTCTCTCCCCGGGCCGCCTCCAATTCCGCCACTCTGTTTTCTTCTTCTATGATCTTGTATTCCTTGTGCAGCGTGATTCTGTCCACTGCTACGGCGATTCTCGGAAATATCTTTCCGTCCGAAGCGAGATGAAGCCCCACGAACAGTCCTATCATCACGCATCCCGCCGCCAACGCTCCGAAAATCTCTTTCTTCGGCATTCCTCCTATCAGGATAACCAAAAACATCACCAATCCTGTGAGCATCGTACTGGAGATTCCGCCCTTGAACATTCCTCCGATGACTGTCATTACCGGCAGGTAGATGTATATTATCCTTTTGGCGGCAGGCCTGTCGAGGAATTCCAATTTCGGCGACAGTACGGCCAATGCTTTCGGCAGTTTGAACGAGTCTTTCTTATACGCGTCGATGGCCCAGGCGAGATACATCACCATGGCGACCTTGATGACTTCGAAGATGTAAATCTGCATCCCGAAAAGTTCCAGGGACCGTTCGGCTCCGTTCACGTTTATGGTGCCGATTCCGGCAATGAGACAGAACAGCAGTATGAACGAGACGAAAAATCCCAACGAGGAGAACAGCCGGATAAAACCGATGCTCGGAATGTTGTAGCACAGTACAATGATGACAAGTCCGCCGCAGGCAAGCCAGAACTGGGAAAAGAAAATATCCAAACGGGATGTGTCACCCTTGGCAAGACTCGAGGACGAGGCAAAAATGCTTACGAGCGATATGAGGATGAGCAGCAGTACGATCATCCATATCACCTTGTCTCCCTTGAAGTTCGCGATGAAGTCCCAGAAGTTCTTCGTCTGTCTTCCTTCGATATTTTCTTCCATGTTGTCCATCATAAATTCCTGACAGCCTCTTTGAACTGTCTGCCCCTGTCTTCGTAATTTTTGAACAGATCGAAACTTGCGCAGCATGGCGAGAGCAGCACCACGTCTCCTGCCGCGGCTATACTGTGCGCCGTCTTTACCGCCTCCTCCGCCGAGGTCACGTCATGCATTTCCGGGACCACGGAAGAGAATGCCTCGTGTATTTTCCTGTTGTCCACTCCCATGCATATTATCGCCTTGACCTTTTCCTTGGCCAACGGCAGCAGCGGAGCATAGTCGTTTCCCTTATCGGTCCCTCCGACTATCCATACTACCGGTCTTGTCTGGCATTCCAATGCATACCAGGCTGCATCCACGTTGGTCGCCTTGGAGTCGTTGATATAAAGCACGTCTCCTATGCTCAGCACCTTTTCCAACCGGTGTTCTACGGGCTGGAACGACGACAGAGCTTCGCGGATGGTTTCGTTGTCTATGTTCATGACCTTTCCGGCAATGGCTGCGGCCATCGAATTGTAGACATTGTGTTTCCCGCCGAGAGCGAGCTCCTGGAGGAACATGTCGCATTCGCTGTCGTTGTAGCGGACTATCATCTTGTCATCGCTCACGAATGCTCCCTCCGGCACTTCCGTTTTCTGTGTGAAAGGCAGTTTTTTCGCCCTGACTACTATCTTGTTCAGATGATTTATGGTGATTTCGTCATCCGAGCAGAATATGAAGCAGTCTTCGCTGTTCATGTTCCGGGTGATTCTGAATTTGGCTTTCACGTAATTCTCGAGATTGTGATCGTATCTGTCGAGATGGTCCGGAGTGATATTCGTGATGATGGCTATGTCTGCCTTGAAGTCGTACATGTTGTCGAGCTGGAAGCTGCTGAGTTCCAGTACGTATATGTCGAAGTTTTCCGTTGCGACCTGGAGAGCGTAGCTTTTGCCTATGTTGCCGCCGAGACCTGCGTTCAGACCGGCGTTTTTAAGCAGATAATATATCAGGGAAGTCGTCGTGGTCTTGCCGTTGCTTCCCGTGATGCAGATTTTCTTGGCTTTGTCGTATCTGCCGGCAAATTCTATTTCAGAAATGATACCGATGCCTTTGGCTGCGATTTTTTCGACCATCGGAGCCGTAGACGGGATCCCCGGGCTTTTGATGACCTCGTCAGCGTTGAGTATAAGCTCCTCCGTATGTTGCCCGCTCTCGTACGGGATGTCCCATTTTTCGAGTTCGGCCACATATTTGTCGGCGATTTTTCCCTTGTCCGACAGAAATACATCGAATCCTTTTACCTTGGCCAGTACTGCGGCGCCGATTCCGCTTTCGCCTCCGCCCAATACTACAATCCTTTTCATTTATTTGTTCCTGTTTTATTATCTTAACGTCAGTTCGACGAATCGCTTGCGTTATCTTAACGTCAGTTCGACGAATGCCTTGCGTTATCTTACTTTCAGCAGCGCCACGGTCAGCACCGCTAAAATCACTTCGACAATCCAGAATCTCACCACGATTTTAGCCTCCGGCAATGCCCTCGCAGGCTTTGTTATCAGGGCCTCCACCCCTTCTTTCTGGAAATGATGATGGAGCGGCGTCATCTTGAATACCCTTTTCCCTGTCCCGAATTTTCTTTTGGTGTATTTGAAATATCCCCGCTGTATTATTACGGACAGTGTTTCCACCAAGAAAACGCCGCACAGAACAGGCAGCAGCAATTCTTTCCTGATCAGTATCGCGCATACTCCTATCACTCCGCCTATCATCAGGCTTCCGGTGTCTCCCATAAATACCTGAGCCGGATATGAATTGTGCCACAGGAAGCCGATAAGAGCTCCGGCAAAAGCAGCCATATAGACCGCTATCTCGCCGGTCCCGGGTATGTACATGATATTCAGATACTCGGCGTTTATGATGTTGCCGGACAGATAGGCGAATATACCGAGCACGCCTACCACTATGGTCGAAGTCCCGGTGGTCAGTCCGTCCATCCCGTCCGTCAGGTTGGTCCCGTTCGAGCATGCGGTGATTACGAAAACTATCATCAGCACGTATATCGCCCATTTGCAGTACCATCCGAGGGTGCCTTTGAACGGAGACAGCCATTTGTAGTCGAACTCATGGTTTTTGACGAACGGAATTGTCGTTTTGGTGCTCTTGACCACGTCTTCTTCTTTCCAGGTCCCGGAATCCACCTTGAATTCCGTATCTATGTCGAGGGTCTGCGAAGCCGCCGCAGTTTTCGTGTCGGCCGTCCGTGCCTCGGACATGTCTACCTGCACCTTTTCTCTGACCACGATGTCCGGGCTGAAACATACCGTAAGCCCGAGTCCGAGTCCGAAAAGAACCTGGCTTATCAGTTTGCCTCGTTCACTGAGCCCTTCCTTGTTGTGTCTGAACACCTTGATGTAGTCGTCCGAAAATCCCAAACCGGCAAACCATATCGTCGTAGCCAAAAGGATGAGGGTATATATGTTTGTCAGGTCGGCGAAAAGCAGGACCGACACCATCACTGCGATGAAGATGATGATGCCGCCCATGGTAGGCGTTCCTTTTTTCTGCAGCTGGCCTTCGAGACCGAGATCTCTGATTTCTTCTCCGATCTGTTTCTTCTGGAGCCAGCGTATGATTCTCTTCCCTATGACAAGTGATATGAGCATGGCCGTCACGCTCGCCATCATGGCGCGGAACGACAGGTAGCTCATCAGTCCCTGCCCCGGGATGTCGTATTCTTTCAGTGCTTCGAATAAATGATATATCATATTTTCAACGTCTGTCCGACGAATTTATGTTGTTCAGCGTTTTCATTTCAGTGAAGATTTCCTCTACTATTTCCCTTTCATCGAAATGATGCTTCACCTTGCCTAAAATCTGGTAAGTTTCATGGCCTTTTCCAGCCAAAAGTATGGTCGCCCCTTCCTGCGCCATCATTATCGCCGTCCTTATGGCTTCTTTCCTGTCGGCTATGAAGAGGGACTTCGCCCTGCCTTTGATATCCATTCCGGCCTTGATGTCGTTCATGATATCTTCCGTGCGTTCGGTGCGGCTGTTGTCGGAAGTCACGATGATTTTATCTGCCATCTTCTGTGCTACGGCCGCCATTTCAGGCCGTTTCGTCTTGTCCCGGTCGCCTCCGCAGCCGAAAAGACAGATCAGCTCCCTTTCCGGCGCTATTTCCCGAAGGGTCTTCAACACGTTTTCCATAGCATCCGGAGTATGAGCATAGTCGATTGCCACCGAAATATCCCGCGGTCCCCTTAAAGTCTCCAGGCGTCCCCTCGCCGATTTCAGTTTGCTGATCCCCACAAGCGTCTCCTCGATATCGGCACCGAGACTGACAGCCGCGGAATAAATCGCCAAGATGTTGTAGGCATTGTGCTGGCCGATAAGGCCTGTCCAGCATTCTTTCCCGTCGATGAGCAGCTGCATTCCGTCGAAACTCTCCTCTATGATCCTGCAGGTATGGTCGGCCATTGCTCTGCAGGAATAAGTCACCACCTTAGCCTTTGTATTCTGCGTCATCACCATACCGTTCCTGTCGTCGATATTCGTGATGGCGATCGCGTCCGAAGGCAGATTGTCGAAAAACAGTTTCTTGCATCTGAGGTATTCAGCGAATGTCTTGTGGTAATCCAAGTGGTCGTGCGTGAGATTGGAGAAAATCCCGACCTTGAATTTCAGCCCGGCGACTCTTTCCTGCTCTATCCCTATCGAACTCACCTCCATAAAGCAGTAGCTGCACCCGATTTCCACCATTTCCGCCAACAGGGAGTTGATGGTGACAGGATCCGACGTGGTATTTACCGCCTCGCTGCTCCTTGTCCCCACGTAGTTTGCGATAGTGGACAGCAGCCCGCATTCATAGCCGAGACTTCTGAACAGATTGTAGAGCAGGGTCACAGTCGTAGTCTTGCCGTTTGTCCCGGTGATGCCGACCAATGTCAGTTTTTCCGATGGCCGTCCGTAGAAATTCGACGCGATGACGGCCAAGGCATGCCGGGAAGAGCCGACGCGGATGAATACCGTACCGTTTTGCTGTCCGCCGATGGCGGACAATGCGTCCGTGTCTTCGTAGACGATGGCTGACGCCCCTTTTTCTATTGCCGAAGCAATGTATTCATGTCCGTCCGAGGCGAAACCCTTGACAGCAATGAACATGGCTCCCGCTCCGACTTTTCTCGAGTCGGCAGTTACGGCCGTTATTTCAATTTCCGGATTCCCCGCAGTTTCCACTGCCCCGCAATCCTTTATTACATCAATTATTTTCATCTTTCCTTTTATTGTCATCCCGAGCGCAGTCGAGGGACCTGCCCCCATTATCGTCCCGCTTTCGTATATTTATCATCGTCCTATCTCCGCAGCCGAGGGATCTGCCCCCATT
>CALUSD010000198.1 GCA_944323295.1 uncultured Bacteroidales bacterium
GAAACAGGCTGCAGAAGAAGTCACTGCAGGAAAAAAGACCATAATCATCTATCCGGAAGACAATGAACGCAGAAAAAGGTAAACTGTATCTGATTCCGTCCCCTCTCGGGGACAATGATCCTGCGGAGGTAATTCCCGCAACGGTGCTCGAATCCCTGCACGGATTCAAGACATTTGTCGTAGAAGAAATCAGGACGGCCAGGCGATACCTCTCCAGGGCCGGCCTGAAAGGAAAGATATCTGAAATAGAATTCCACGAACTCAACGAGCATACCGAGCCGAGACAGATTGAAAGCTATCTGAAGCTCTTCGAAAACGGGAATGACGTGGCCCTGATCTCGGAAGCGGGACTTCCCGCCGTAGCGGATCCCGGAGCGCAACTCGTAGCTCTCGCTCACCGACACGGCATAAAGGTCGTTCCGGCTTCCGGTCCATCTTCCCTGATGCTGGCCCTGATGTCCTCAGGTCTGAACGGACAGTCTTTTGCATTCTGCGGCTACCTCCCGGCGAAAAGCGATGAAAGGAAGGCTAAACTGAAAGCCATCGAAAAACTGTCGCTCGGAATCGGACAGAGCCAGATATTCATAGAAACCCCTTACCGGAACGATGCCATGCTGTCCGACATATTGGAAGTATGCCACGGGGACACGAAGCTCTGTATTGCGGCCGACATTACCTTGGAAGACGCATTCATCATGACCAGAACCGTCTCGGAATGGAAAAAGGCAAAGCCGCTGATCGGGAAACGCCCGTGCGTATTCATCTTATCTGCACAGAAATCATGAACGGAATAATCGAACTCGAAGGAATGGAATTCCATGCCTGCCACGGCTGTTTCGAAGAAGAAAGGAAAACAGGCAATACTTTCACCGTCGATTTCAAAGGCTGGACAGACATGTCCAGGGCTGCTGAAAGCGACCGGCTTGAAGATACCGTAGACTATGGAAAAGTATATGAAGCCGTAAAAAGAGAGATGGAAATTCCTTCAGACCTCATAGAAAACGTTGCCGGACGCATCGTCCGGGCAATAGAATCGGGATTCCCGGAATTCAGGAAATTTTCCATCAGGGTATCGAAAAAAAATCCGCCCGTACCCGGGCAATGCGCATGGTCGAGGGTAACTCTCTGCGGAGGCAGTGCCGTCAACATCGACAAAGAGGATTTCCATATATGAAAAAGATAGCATACATCACTCTCGGGTGCAAACTGAATTATGCCGAGACTTCCACATACGAAAGGGAGCTCGTCAGGAACGGGCTGGAAACGGTCCAATGGAACGAAGATGCGGATATCTTCTTAGTGAACACATGCAGTGTCACGGAACATTCCGACAAAAAGTGCAGGAATATCATCAGGAAGGTGCACAGGCTGCGGCCGGACGCCGATATCGTCGTGACAGGATGCTATGCACAACTGAAAAAAAGCGAAATAGAAAAGATAAAGGGCGTACGTTTCGTGTTCGGAGCCGAAGAGAAACCGCTTGTCGTCCCGAAAATCTTAGAACTTGCCGGCATCCCCGTTCCGGCTTCGTGCAGCAGCATGAGACGGGATTTTTTCCCGGCATACTCGTCCGGAGAGAGGACCAGGTCTTTCCTAAAGGTCCAGGACGGGTGCGACTATTTCTGTACGTATTGCACCGTGCCCTACGCACGGGGCAGAAGCAGGAACATGCCTGTAAGCGAAATCGTGGCCGAAGCGGAAAAAATTGCCGCGAGCGGCATCAGGGAAATAGTTCTCACTGGCGTGAATACCGGAGATTTCGGCAAAAGCACAGGTGAAAAATTCATCGATCTGCTCAAGGCATTGGACCAGGTCGACGGGATAGAAAGATACAGGATATCTTCGATAGAGCCGAATCTTCTGACCGAGGAAATCGTCGACTGGATAGCTTCCGGGACAAAATTCCTGCCGCATTTTCATATCCCGCTGCAATCCGGCAGCGACACGGTGCTCAAAGAGATGGGGCGCAGATACGATACGGCAGCATTCGAATCGAAAATACGCTATATCCGCGATAAAATGGAAAAACCGGGAAACCCGAAGGTGTTTTTCGGGATAGATGTCATCGTCGGCTTCCCGGGAGAGACAGAGGGGCTGTTCATGGAGACATACGGATTTCTGAAAGACAGGATAAAACCTGCATTCATCCATATATTCCCCTATTCGAAGCGTGCCGGAACAAAAGCTGCTGAAAGGACGGACCAGGTCCAGGATTCCGTCAAGACCATGCGGGTACAGCAGTTGGAAGCCCTGTGCGAGACTTTGCATGAAGAGTTCATCGCAAGCCAGAAGGGGCTGAAATGCAAGGTCCTGTTCGAAAGCAGCGAGAAAAACGGCATGATGTCAGGATATACGGAAAACTACATCAGAGTGGAAAGACCGTATGACGGCAGCATGGCCGGGAAAATCATCGAAACGGAAATTTAGAGGATGTTTAATATAACGCGAGTTCGACGACTTCCTTAGTCCTGAACAAAACAAGTTCGTCGAACTGGCGTTAATATAAGAAGCTATGGATACGAGAGCAAGACTTGTTTTTTTAGGTACGGGAACATCGCAGGGAGTTCCGATGATAGGCTGCGACTGCAGCGTGTGCAAATCGTCCGACGAAAAAGACAAAAGATACAGATCTTCCGTATTCGTAGAGTACGGCGGTCTGAAGATTCTCGTAGATGCCGGGCCTGATTTCAGGTCTCAGATGCTCAGGGCGAATATCAGGCATATCGATGCCATTCTCCTGACACACAATCACAAGGACCATACAGGAGGTTTGGATGATGTCAGGGCGTTCAATTACATAGAGCGGGCACCTATCCGCATTTTCTGCGAAAAATATGTCGAGGATTCACTCCGGAACGAATACAGCTATGCTTTTGCCGAAAAGCGTTATCCAGGTGTTCCGGAATGGCAGATTACATCCATCGGCGAATCGCCTTTCACCATCGAGGAAAACGTACCGAAAGTCCGTTTGGTCTGGATTGACGGCAAAGGATACGAGAAAATCCCATGCGAAAGGCCGGAGCACATCAATAGCGTGGAAGTGATTCCCGTCAGAGGCAGACATTTCAACCTTCCGGTTCTCGGCTACCGTTTCGGAAACATCGCATATCTCACGGACATGAATTTCATTCCGGAAAGCGAATTCAGCAAACTCGAGGGCCTGGACCATTTCATCATCAACTGCGTCCGCCGCGGCAAACATATTTCTCATTTTTCCTTGGAGGAAGCAGTCGCCATAGCCCGGCGCGTCGGCGCAAAGCATTCGTGGCTTACACATCTTTCCCATCAGCTGCCTGCATACTCCGCTCTGTGCGAGGAACTGCCTCCGGATATCCGCCCCGCATACGATGGCCTCGTACTCGAATGACGCACCCGCACTCTAATGATTTCACGCACTTGCAGAAACGCAAAATAAGAATTATATTTGCGCCGGAATTGAGATATGGTGTAATGGTAGCACTACAGATTTTGGTTCTGTCTGTCCAAGTTCGAATCTTGGTATCTCAACAAAATCAAGCATTTCCCATCGGATCGGAGAAAGATACCATATCCTCCAGGTCGACCTGTTCAGGGTAAAGAATGATGAAGTTCGAGATTGTGGCGTTGCGGGCCAGACATTGGGGTATTCTGTCGAGAGACTGGTCATAAGACACGGACCCTCCCCTGGCGCTCACCACTACAAGCACGTTCTCCGGATTCATTTCATGAGACATCTCCTCGCTCAGAGACAGTTTTTCCCGCACTTCGAAACGCGACAGATTTTCCGTACCGCAGTGGCGGCAGGCATTGCGGAGATGCTCGGATGTCTCTTTTTCGGATACATAAAGCACCTTGCTTCCGAGCTGCTCCGACATACGGCATACATGCGTCATCCATTTTTTGAATCCTGCTTCATATTCGGCCCGCGGCTGCACTATGACCACCATGTTTCTGATGGTATTGACAGGCACCTCGAAACGCGCTACCAAAACTTCCAGATAAGTCCTTTTGAGGAGATTGTTCGTCAGATTGCCGAAAAAGGAATCCAGAAAACCCGACTTCTGATGAAGGCCTATCACGACTTCGGTGGCAGAGTACTCCTTTATGGTATGGACGATGCCTGACGCTATGTTCATATCATAGCGGCTGACCATGCTTACATTTACGTCCGCTGCCGTGGCTATCCCCGCTGCACGTTCCAATCCCTGCTTTCCCTTCTCTGCATTCATGGAAGTGGCTGAAGCATCGCTTATCACGTTCAGAGCCACGAAATCCCCGCCCGACCGCGGGTTGCGAATGACAAGAGCAAGATTCACGAGATTGTCTATGGTATTCGGGTTGGCCACAGGTATGAGGATTCTCTCCTTGTCACGCATTTCGGATTCAGTGGCGGAAGGCTGCTCTACGGCCAGTTTCCGGCCGAAATAGTCCGTGGCCAAAGAACTTATCACACAGGTAAAGAGAATCATCACGACCGTCCCGTTCAGTACATCGTCATTCAACAGCCTCTGGCCGTTTTCCATGATGATTTCATGCCCCACTAAAACAGCGGCGAGAGTCGCTGCCGCCTGAGCATTGCTGAGTCCGAACATCATCCCCCGCTCGCTCTTGGACATTCTGTAAATTTTCTGTGTAAAAAATGCAGCGAGCCATTTGCTGAGCGTGGCCACCACGGTCATCACGACTGCGACCTTCAAAGCCGAGCCTCCGGCAAAAAGTGTCCGGACATCTATGATCATGCCGACTCCTATCAGGAAATACGGTATGAAAAGCGCATTGCCCACGAACTCTAACCTGTTCATCAGAGGAGAGACGCGGGGCACGAGCGGATTCAGTACGATTCCGACAAGAAAAGCTCCGAGAATTCCCTCCATACCTGCCAGCGACATCAGGCCTCCTCCGAGAAAGACCATCGCCAGTACGAACACGAACTGCATCACTGGATCGTCGTATTTACGCAGAAACCATTTCCCGGCTACGGGGAAAAGGAAAATGATCACAAGACAGAGCAGCACCACTCTCAGACAAAGCATCAGCCAGAAAAACCCGCCGACCGTCCCCTGCCACACCCCCCCGCCAACACCACCCCTCCCCCCCCCC
>CALUSD010000199.1 GCA_944323295.1 uncultured Bacteroidales bacterium
TGTCAGAATCTTTCATCTTCTCGCCTACCATGTCAATGGCATCGTAAAAAATAGAATACGCGATACTCTTCTTCCCCTGCAACATAAGATTGTTCACGAAACGTGTAACCATCACATCGTGATACTTAGGATCTGGAAGTAGAATCCTCTTCTTAGGCTTCGTTTTTCTCATTGTCTTGAAAAATTAAAAATAAAAAATGAATTACTTCTTAGATTTCTTCGGCCTCTTCGCACCGTAGAGAGAACGTGACTGAGTCCTTCCCTCCACACCTGCAGTATCCAAAGCTCCTCTAAGGATGTGGTAACGTACACCCGGAAGGTCCTTTACACGACCGCCCCTTACGAGCACGATTGAGTGCTCCTGGAGGTTGTGACCTTCGCCCGGGATGTAGGCATTGACCTCTTTAGAGTTGGTAAGACGTACACGGGCAACCTTACGCATCGCTGAGTTAGGTTTCTTAGGTGTCGTAGTGTAGACACGCACGCATACGCCCCTTCTCTGAGGGCATGCATCCAACGCGCGGGACTTGCTCTTTACTTCAATGACCTCGCGCCCTTTGCGAACTAATTGTTGAATTGTAGGCATAAATGATTGTTAATCTTTAATTTATGTTTCCTTTCCCCAAATTTTGGGGTTGCAAATATACGGATAAAATTTTAATTATCAACATTATTGTCAACAAATTGTATTGAACACGATCTGACTGTTTTCAATGATGCGAGAAAACAGATTCTCGAAGCTCTTTCGGAATAATTTTGTATTTTTGACGTCATGAGGATGCCCCGGAAGAGCATTAAAGGCACTTTTGGGGTTGTCCTCGTCGCACAGAAAACAGTACTTTATGAAACATCTCATCATCTTATGCATTGCAGCCGCGGCTGCACTCTCATGCTCGGACGAAAAGGTATCTCTCGTCTGGGGCGGGAGCAATGACCGCTATTCTATGGAATATACCGGAAGTATCGTTGAAAAAACACCTTTTGAATACCCGGCCTGGAAAGGGGAAAAAGTCAGTGCCCAGGCATTCCTGACATCGGAAACCGACCTGAGCGGTGTAAAAGCCGGGATTTCCGATCTGAAAAACGGAAGCCACCGGATACCCTCTGAGATGGCGGAAGCGGATTTCGTGGAATATGTCATGGCCGACGTTCTCGACACGACGCAATACGGTCAATGCGGATTCCGCCAGCCCGGCCAGTACGATTCGCTGATGCTTGCAGATATCATAGATATCGCAGATGAGAAAGACGTCCCGAAAAATACGGTCCAGCCGATTTGGGTGTCTGTCAGGATTCCGGCAGATGCCGTTCCCGGCAAATATTCCGGAAAACTGACGGTGTCAGGAGACAATTTCAGAAAGACGGTCCTGCCATTCGAAATCACCGTTGATGACCATACGCTGCCTGCTCCGGCAGACTGGAAATTCCACCTCGACCTGTGGCAGAATCCGTATTCAGTCGCCCGGTATCACGGCGTGGAACTCTGGAGCGAGGAACATTTCGACCTGATGCGCCCGGTGATGAAAATCCTCGCCGATGCAGGACAGAAATCCGTGACAGCCACCATATTGGACAAACCGTGGAACGGGCAGACATACGATCCTTTCGGGTCAATGGTGACCAAAACCCGCAATACCGACGGCACGTGGTCATACGACTATACGATCTTCGACAAATGGGTGGAATTCATGGAAGAGGTCGGAATCGACAGACAGATAAACTGCTACTCCCTGATTCCATGGTCTCTGAAATTCGACTACATCAACGCGGCCACGGGGAAAACCGAATACATCAGTGCCAAACCGGGAACAGTCGCCTACAAAGCCTACTGGAGCCAGTTCATCTCGGATTTCGCGAATCATCTCAGGGACAAGGGATGGTTTGACAAGACCATGATAGCGATGGACGAAAGGCCTCTCGACGCGATGAAGGCCGCCCTCGATGTCATACACTCGGCGGTGCCGGACTTCAAGGTCTCATTGGCCGGAAGTTTTCATGCGGAAATAGAAAAGGATCTGTATGATCTGTGCATCGCTTTCAAGGAGTCTTATCCGGAAGATGTATTGGAGCGCCGCCACAGGGAGGGCATGGTCACCACGCTGTATACCTGCTGTGCAGAAGCGTACCCGAACATGTTCATAGCCTCCCCTCCGGAAGAAGCCGTATGGCTGATGTGGAGAGCTTTCGCCACTGACTGCGACGGATATCTCAGATGGGCTTACAACAGCTGGACGGAATCGCCTCTGGAGGACGCCCGTTTCCGCCAATGGCCTGCCGGAGACTGCTTCCTCGTTTATCCTGAAGGCAGGAGCAGCATCAGAATGGAGAAAATCATCGAAGGAATACAAGACTGTGAAAAGTCCCGGATTCTCTATGAAGAATGGGCTGCCTCCGGCAATGACGACATGATAGAAAGACTTGAAAAAGCTCTCGCAAAGTTTAACTTTGATGAAATAACCGCTCACGGAGCAACACCTGCCATCGAAGAAGCGAAATCAGTCATTGCCGGATTTCCAGAAGTCGGCCGTGAATGATGCGAACGGGAAGACCGCTAATCGAAAACCCTGTCAGAAAACGAATAACACCTTTTCAATCCGGCTATATCGGCAGCCAGACGAATACTGCGGCGTCCCAGAGCGCATGAGAAACGATAATAGCAGGAAAGCGGTCGGGGAAAAACCGGTAGAGCAGGCCCCAGACGACACCGACGACAAGCGATGCCATCACGAGCATGAAATTGCAGGAAGGAATGTGGACGGAAGCATAGAGTGCCGTGGCAATAACGAAGCCTGCGTTTTGTCCGAAACGCAATGATAACGAATGCTGGACGTAGCCTCTCCAGAATATCTCTTCAGCCGGACCTATCAATACCAAAAGCAAGGCTGAAAGCAGCCATGGGGAGGCTCCGTTTTTAATGCCGTATATTGCATCGACCTGAGGTCGGGCAAAATCGAAAAGCATGGATGAAATTTTGTCGCCGGTCCAGAAGATGCACCATAATAATATTGCGACGGCAACGCCGAGCAACATGTTCCGCAAACTCCAGTTCAGGTTTTTCCACCATCCGGGATTGAAAACCGTAGACAAAACCGTCAGTATTGCGGCCGAGAGGGACATCGTCAGCCAGAAGTCTACATGAGGGGCTGTCAACGGAGAAAACATTACCGTCCAGAGACAGAAAGCGGCTGCTATGGAGAATAAAAGTTTCATGATAAGATTCCGGAAATGACGAGACCGGCAGCCAGCAGGAAGCTGAATACCATCTGGAGTTTGGCTGTAGCTTCATCCAATCCAGAAATGACGGAAGCTCCGTCTTTCAGGTAGCGTACGCATGTGCCGGCATTCCGCATGGCCGGGATGAACGCACCCCAGGCTGCCATCGTCCACCACGGAATCACGCCGGATATCGCACAGGCAGTCAGCCATACGAACGGCAGGAGGACTTCGACGCAATATATCAGGACCGATGCCCTGCCTCCGATCTTCATGGCAAAAGTATGGATATGGGCCCTTCTGTCAGTACCGATGTCACGAAGATTGTTGCAGTGAAGAATGGCCACGGTGATGGAGCCGACAGGCACAGCTAAAAAGAGAACGTTCGGATCGACGGTTTCAGTTCCTACATAGACTGTTCCGAGCATCGGCAGGAGCGCGTAGGCAATGAAGATGACAAGGTCGCCCAAAGCGTTGAATTTCAAAAAAGGATAAAGCAGCGAGCATAACGCGCCTCCGATTCCGATGTACAGCAGCGGCATCCCTGTCCTGAGCCACAGCCCGATACCGGCCGCCACCGCTACGGTCAGCAGGGAAAGCGAAAGTATCATGATTTCTTTCGGAGTGAACATGCCGGACGTGAGAGTCTTTGCGCCGAATGTGTCTTTTTTGTCTACTTCTTTCCTGTAGTCGAACCAGTCGCTCCAGGTATTGCCTGCCGCATGGAAGACGACTATATTCAACAAGGCCCATACTCCGTTTACCCAGTTTACGTCCTGATATGTCGTAAAAAGATATCCCAACGAAACAATCACCGGCATGGCCGAAGCCGGAAACGACCACGGCCTTACCGCTATAAGCCATTCCTTCGCAGTATGTTTTCCCATTTTCCGTATACTTTGTCAAAAACAGCCGTCAAAGATACTAATCTTTCCTGACATATCCAGCAGCCCTCTTTTTACCGGCTTTTCCGAGGATATCCTGTTCCGGGCCGGGGATTTCAGATGCCGGTAGATTGTCGAATATTTCGGATATTATTCCGATAATAACAGTTTTTTCGTATATTTGGACATGTGGGTGCCCCCTCGGCAGAGCAATGCTCTGCTCTTAGTTTTTTTGTGTATTTCTGATGGCAAAAAATTCATGATTATGAAAAGGATATTCGCGGTTTCGTCGTTGGCATTGGCCGTAGTTGCGGCCAACACATCATGCTCGAACGAGTTCAAATGTGAAAAAATAGAAATTTCAGAACAGTTCGCCCTGAAAGACGGGAGGACCGATTCATTGGATTTCAGTGTTTCCGCTGAGTTTCCCGTGGCAGGACTGAAAACTGAAGCCGGGCTGAATATCTCGACTGCCCTGACCGAGGCGCTTTTCGGAGAAGACTACATGACGATGAATCCGGATGCTGCGGTGAAGGCATACAAGGAGGACTCGGTGGAAGAATACCGTGCGGAAAATCTCCCGATGACTGAAATCGAGGAATTGGAAAGCAGTTCTTTAAGCTGGGCGGAATACATCCATGGCGAATTCACTTATGTCGGTGAAGATATGATTTCCTATCTTGCGACAAGATACAGCTACAGCGGAGGCGCTCATGGGATGACTTCGGAAGTGGCTTACAATTTCGACCGGAAGACAGGGGAAAGCATACTCGAGGAAGGCTTTTTCAAGGACGGATACGTGGAAAAACTTACCGGCCTGCTGACCGCCCATCTGCCGGAATCGTTGGAAAGCCCTGCCGACACATCCATGCTGTTTCTGAAAGAGATAGAGCCTAACGGCAATTTCAGTATCGGCAGCGACGGTATCACATACATTTACAACCAGTACGAGATAGCCCCGTATTCGATGGGCATCATCCGGATTTCCATACCATGGGAAGAATTGGAAGATGTCTGCCCGGGCAGACAATAGGTGACTCAAAACCGAACAGCCATGGACGATGCGCCGCAATGGATAGTTTCGACTGTCGACAATAAAATCGTTTCCATATCATTGGACTATGCCATTTTCGCTTCGATAATGGATCAGATTTCATGGCTGCCGGCAAGCTATGCGTCGGAAATCCATTGCTACAAGGTCAGTACGGAAGAAGTCATACGCATGTCCCGGACCACAGGCTGGGATGACATGCGGCTGTACGGCACCGATTTTCAAAGGATGGTGTGGCGCCACCTGTTCGACCTCACGCATGGACTGCAGCCGGGAGAGCATCCGCGGCTTATGAGCTACTCCGACTTTGCGGCCCTGTGCGGCAAAAAGTCAGGTGTCAGGGCAGTAGCCCACGCCATTGGCCAGAATCCCGTGGCCATCATCATCCCGTGCCACCTCATCATCCCGAAAGAAACGATGACCCGCATCGAGGAAATCGAACGCCAGGCCGAGAATTCGCTTTTCGGCACCGACGGTCTCATCCTCGACCCCACCCTCGACTTCGGCGAATACCGATACGGCAAGGACCTCAAGAAATTTCTGCTGACCGGAGAGTAGGGTGCGGGGATGTGCTTCTGGTACCCGCAAACCGAAGACCTCCATCCACCCCGTTTCAATTATTCTACCGGAAGCCCGATTGTAGATAAACAATATAACGGATGAATATAAATCCGTTTTACCGCTGCTGTATTTGGAGAATCTTCTTCATCTACAAACTCCACTATTCCAAAATTCTCCAACGAACATCTTTTGGCATATACAAGATGCTTCCGACGCATAAACAGACGCAAACTCTTCATTTTACCTGTTATTCCAGCCTTTATCTCGATCGGTATGACACGCAAATCCTGAGCTATAAGATAATCCACTTCAGATGTACTTCCCTCTGAAGTATTTTCCCAATAATATAAATCATGATCAATGCGTGGAGAGGAATTTTTTATAATTTCCCATCCGGCAACCATTTCCGTAATCGCACCCTTGTTTACCAAATCATCCGCAGCTCCGGCAAGAATCAGTTCCGTCAACGGACGTGCACTCCCCATCTCCATATCAAGGATACGCAACATAAGACCGCTATCAAGATAATTGAATTTTCTGAATTTAGGATTGACATCCGCACCTAAAGGCAGGCCGTTGCCTGCAGACCGCTGTACCATCTTCACAATTCCGGCATCACACAGCATGCCTAACGCCCGTTTTACTTCTTCAGCCCGATAGCTGCCTTCAACCCTGCTGTATACGAATTTTGACCCTGTCTGCATGATAACGCTACGCAATGTATTTCTCAGAAGCCGAGGGTCAATTCTATCGCTATATTTAGCAAAATCATCATAATATGTCTGCTGAATATCTTCTTGTTCTTCTGCACATTGCATATAATCATGCGTTTCCACCCAGGCAGCGACACTTGCAGGCATGCCGCCAACCATCAAAAAAGAACGGAACTGAGACACCAACGCCTGATGCAACTCCGACGGCAAAGGATGGGTATAATCCGCTTTTTTTTTCGCTTCGACCCACCCGCCGTAACCGGAAGCGACAAGAAACTCGTCAAACGACATGGGATACATGAACATTGACCGTATTCTTCCGACGCCGAAAGACGGCATTTCCTTTAGCGTAAACTCCAACAGCGATCCAGCTGCAGCCACATGAAGCCCTGGCATATCTTCCTTAAAGGACCACAGACTATGCAAGGCTTCCGGGCACGCTTGTATTTCATCGATGAACAATAAGGTTTTCCCCTCAACCACCGGTATATTCATCAATGTTCCCAAGCGTGAAGCAATTTCACGCACATCGCTTACTTCCTGGAAAATTCGTCGTAACTCCTTCCTCTTTTCAAAATTTATCTCGATAAAATAATCGAATGATTCTCCCAAATGTCTTATTGAACTGGATTTTCCCACCTGCCTGGCACCTCTCAACAACAACGGTTTTCTTTTAGGACTGTCTTTCCATTCCCGCAAAAATGAATCTATATGCCTGCTGAAATACATGAGTTACCATTATTTAGTGCAAAGATATTATAATTTTAATAAAACCGAGAGGAATAACAGCACAAAATTTGACAAAACCGAGAGGAATAATCGACCTGAAATTGACAAAACCGAGAGGAATCGCAGAAAAAATCGCCCTGGTTACATACGCTTCTTGCAGGCGTAATCGTCAGGGCGATAATAACAATGCACAATAAGATACAAGATACGTATTCTTATTTCAGGTGAATTTTAATTGTTGAGCATGATCTGTTTCATGGCGCGGACATTCCTTACCGTGGCTTTGTTCCCCTTATAGAAACCTTTGTCTTTCAGTCTAATGGCATTTCCTTGCTCTGCAGTATTTTCATTACTTACCCAATAATACGAGCCGAAATCCAGAGCCGTACCGCCATAAGCCGACAAATATGTATTTATTACTTCCTGTTGATTTCTCGTATTATCAGCTACAGCATTCCATTCTCCTCTCGAAGGCCAATACCACCCATCTCCAAGATCTACACAATATTTAGCCGCAGGGTATGATGACTCATAATTTGGAAGAGCTTTGATTATTTCCGTATTTCCTGCACCATCATCATTATTGCTAAGAAGTCCGGTAGCCATATTTTCAGTACTCCATGCTTCTTTTGATTCTTCCAATGAAATAATCTTTATCCATGACTGATCGTCAGCTATAATCGCTATCATACCTTTGGTATCACCATTTTCATACAGAGCTCCGATCTGGATTCCTGTCGGCACATTCACGCTTTGCGATACATTGATAGTGGCAGTCGCCGCTTTGTCGCCAGTTCCGGCAGTGATCGTCACGACTGTTTTCTTGACCATATTGGTAGCATTCTCCGAAATCGTCGTAAGGATTACAGACTGCCCGTCTTCTGCAATCACTGCACTAAGCCATTCTTCGCCGCCGGCTTCGATAGTGACAAACAGTTCATCCTGCTTATTGGTAGTAAATATTATAGTCTCGGTCTGACCGTTTTCATACGTAAAATCTGCTGTCGTCTTTTCGAGTTCAAGAACGGCATCTTCACTTGCAGCATCCCGGAGGAGTTGCTTTACGGTAAGAGTAGCTGTAGCTGTATTTTCACCCTCACCGGCAGTAACTGTCACCGTAGCTGTCCGCTCAGCGCCTGTATCATTGGCCTCGGCCGCCCTTACTTTCAGAATTTTACCTTCGAACACCGGCTCGGCCCATGTTGCCGAACTTTTGGCATCGAATACAGTCTGATTCGTCTGGAGCGTAGTCTCGCCCTCGTTATAAAGCGACCCACCTATCGTAATCTCCGACTGCGACAACGTCAGCGTAGCCTCAGGCACTACTTCCGGGCCAGGATCCGGCATCATTTCACCATCTATGTCGAGTTGCTCGCCATTGCAGGCACCTATGATGGCTCCGAATGAAACCGCCATTAGAAATTTCAGAATTTTTTTCATTGCAATGCTGTTTTAGTTGTATTAATTCAAGTGATATGCGGTACAAAGAGACCATTATTTCCGGTTTTTCCGTATAAGTTTCATTCTCAAATATGGTAATATCGTACAAAATGTATTATTCTTACACGGCTGCGGCGGTTTTGTAACGATATTCGCGCTATCTGAAACCGGATGGATTTTATACGAATTACAAATACATGCTTATGAAACTTCTGATTTTGCTTGCGTGCCTGGCCGGAGGGCCTGAGATGCCGCTGCCGGCACTGCCTGAAGCCGATACGCCAGAAGAATGGACTGCGGAAAGAGTAAAACTGACCGGACTGTTCGAAACCGACGAGTACGGAAAGATTCCTGATAATACAGACATAGATGTCCGTTTCCGGACAATGTCTTCGGACAGTCTCGCGTTCGACGGTGCCGCCACGAGAAAGGAAATATCCGTAGAATTCTCGGACGGAAAGCGGAAAGCCGCAACGACAGTCCTGCTGTATGTTCCTAACGGTCTGAGCAGGCCTGCAGCCGCTTTTTTCAGTCTAAATTTCGGCGGAAACCATACTGTTTGCGATGACCCGGAAATCACCTTGCCCGATTCTTCTGCATTCCGGAATCCGAAATACAGGTTTTCGGAATCGCAGCGCGGGGCGGACAGTCTGAGCTGGAACATCAGGGAGACTCTTGCGCGCGGATATGCTGTCGCCACATATTTCAACGGCGATCTGTGCGAAGACTGGCTGCACGGGCCGGAAGATGATTTGGGGGCGCTGCTGTATCCTGAGGGACGCGACTCGCTCAGCTGCGGATTCATCGGAATCAACGCATGGGGAATGTCGAGGGTCATGGACTGCCTGATGCGGGAAGAAACGATAGATCCAGGAAAAATAATAGTGACAGGGTGCTCGCGCAACGGGAAAATCGCACTTTGGGCAGGGGCCACCGACGAAAGATTCGCAATGGTCATTTCGAGCAGTTCCGGCTCAGGAGGGGCATCTCTTTTCAGGGGCAATACTGCCGAGACCATAGCGGATATCAGCAAACATTTTCCGTACTGGATGGCAGGGAATTTCGCAAAATATGCGGGCAAGACGGAAGAATTTCCTGTCGACCAGCATCAGCTCCTGGCTCTGATCGCTCCGAGGCCGCTTTATGTGTCGGATTCCAACAGAGACATATATGCTGTTCCGAAAGATGAATATGCTTCTGTAAAGGCGGCTCTGCCGGTATTCGGGCTTTTTGGATATGATACGGAAGAGCTTGATCGTCAGCCTGAAACAGGAAAGGCTATCATGGGGCAGGTAGGTTTCCATACCAAGGCGGGGACACACTCCATCACGGCTGAGGACTGGCGTCACTATTATGACTTTGCTGACCTGCATTTCGGGAAGCCGGAATAATATCATCAGTTCCAGCGCGACTGAATGCTGACAACTGAGTGCTGAAAGAGGCTGCACCGTAATACTTACATTACGACACAGCCTCAATCTTACGCAAAAACTCTAACCGCGTTTGTTTGCCGGAGAATCCGACCTTTATTTATCGAAAAAATCGATAAGCCTGTAAACATTGTAGTTTATATCTTTCATGAAAGTCCCTAATGCGGGATAAACTTCATAATAATTGTCGAACAGCCCCTTGTTGGCTGGCTTGCCGTCGTTGTCCGAGCCGTCGTCATCCTGGTACTTGAACCAGTGCCAGCCGACGCAGTTCTTCGCTTCAAGAAGCCCGAGCGTGAAATGCTGATAGGCATATGCCCTGTCTTCCTGAGTCGGCACTGCAAAGCCTGCTCCGGAAGTGTTGGGCAAATCTGTATCCATCCCCTTTGTATAGAATTCTGTCACCATGAACGGTGCGTCCGGCGCCCATTCCGCCCATTTCTGGATATATGAATCAAGCTCCACGTCCCAGCGGGAATAGTAGTTTATTGAGA
>CALUSD010000200.1 GCA_944323295.1 uncultured Bacteroidales bacterium
TTCAGCCTTACGGCCGCAATATCTTCCGGAACCAAGACGGTGTATACGCCTCCATATTCCGTGGAATGGGACGCCACTGATGAATTGAGTGTTCTCGTGGACGACAGGAACGTGAAATTTACGAAAGTTGCCGGGACCGGCAATGATTTCGTCACTTCGGATTTTGCTCCGCAGGAAGATACTCCGTACGAGTATAATGTCTTTTATCCTTATTATGAGGGATTTGCGACCTTGGATGAGAGCGGGGTGACAGCTGCTTCCATCAGTCTGCCGTACGGAGGATGCGATGTGCAGAAGAGTACTTCGGACGCTTCGCATGTGAAAGGATTTTTGGCAGGAAGAGCATCTGCTGTCGGGATTGAGTCTCCTGCGGTCTCTCTTTCTCACCTGACATCTGTTGTAGCCGTTACCGTAAACAATACGGGCGACAGGGCCATCGATATCTCTGCCATGGAGATTTCTACCGATGTCGCAGGCGTGGCGCTGAGCGGAAATTTCAAGGTGGACTTCGCCGGATGCAGTCTGCTTGCTGACGGGAATGGAAATTCCGGAACTGCCATACTGAATGTCGAAGACGGTACCATAGAAGCCGGACAGAGCGGTATTTTCTATGTCACCGTGCCTGAATTCACCGTTCCTGCCGGCAACAAAATCGTCGTGACCGTGAAAACGAGGGCGAATTCCGTCTTCACTTTCGACAAGCCTGCGGAAAAGGACCTGAATTTCTTTCAGGGCGGGGTTTATACGACTTCGGTGGATGTGAATGAGAAACCGATGATGAACGGTGTTGAACTCAAAGATATTAAAGATAACATACATGCTTCGTGCTGGGATAATTCAGGGACAAATCACGGCGTCTGGTTCGATTTTGAACATGGACAGGACGTTCAATTTTCGGGAATCTACGATATAGAAAATATTTATAATCGAGACTTCTTGGAATATGATATGTCAACGGGTATATTCACTTATACGGGAGAGACGCAGTCTCTTGATGTTTTTTATTCATCTACAATGGGATATATATGGATGGCCAATGACGGGTATGACAAGTCGAAAGTATTATATCTGAATGGGTATGGATTAACACAGGCTCCTGAATGGACAACCGCACTTGATGGTATAGGGTGGCAAATGGATAGAGGTAATAAATATGTCGTATCGACTCCGTGGATATTTAAAAACATAAATGGACAGTATAGTTCCGCAATTTATTTCAGCGGTACAAATGCTTGGAAAAATGATGAATACATTTCACAATTCCAACTTATCGGATTCGATGATTCTGCTGATTGGATATATTACACAATAACTGCAGGAGAAGGTGCTGATGGATATATAACAACGGCTACGGATAATTCTGTCCCGACGGTGAATTGGAATGCAAAATATCCTGGTTATTACCGTCTCACTTTCACCGTCGACCACGAAGCGAAAACAGCAGTGATGTCCGCCGAAAAACTCGGCTGATTCCATTGGTGTCATCCATTGTAGTGTCTCACTGTCATCCCGAGCGTAGTCGAGGGATCTGTTCATGGATCTGCGGATGATGCAGGCAGATCTCTCGACTGCGCTTGCGGAGCTCCATCGACTTCGCTCTGGATGACATTGCACGAGATGACATTGGACAAATACAAAAACAACTATATAAATTAATGAAAAAGATACTATTATCATTTTTGACGATTATCCTTGGTGCAGGCCTGTCGGTTTGCTGCACCGGGAACGACGACGGCATTGCTGCCGGGCAGCAGCCTGCATTTTCGGTATTCAGTGACGGTCTGATAGACGACATCAGTCCCGAAGGCTGGATAGAGGAATTCCTTCAAAGGCAGCGGACCGGAATGACGGGAGTGCCGGAATCCATGTCCTATCCGTACAACTCGAATTTGTGGAACGGCAACATTACCCGGAATCCGGAAGAACACGGAGATGACTGGTGGCGCTATGAGCAGACGGCATATTATACGGACGGTCTGCTCCGGCTCGGCTATCTTCTCGATGACCCGGAACTGATACGTAAGGCCGAGGCAGGAATAGAATATACTTTCAGCCATGCGGATGAAAACGGACGTCTGCCGCACAACAGTTTCTCGTACGCCTCCATGTGGCCTATGACCGTCTTCTTCAGGGCTGTGCAGGCATATTGCGACGTGCATGGAGAGGGGGATATTCCGGAGAAACTCGCTAAACATTATCTGACTTTCGACATGGACGAATTTCAGGACTGGAGAAATATCACGAGCATGGAAGGAATGCTCTGGACATACGCCAGGACAGGGAATCAGGAGCTTTTGGACAGGGCGGTCACGGCATGGAATGCAGGCAGATTCAGTGACCTGACTCCCGAAGCCTGTGCCGCCGATACTATTCCGAACATGCACGGCGTCACTTTCAACGAGGAGCTGAAACTTCCCGTCCTGCTTTATTCCTATACCGGAGATGAAAAGTATCTCGATCTGGCACGCAATGCCGTAGCCAATATGGACAGGGACCACATGCTGCCGGACGGAGTGAATGCCAGCGCCGAGTTCCTGGTCGGCAACAAAAATATCATCAACAGTCACGAGACCTGCGACATAGCCGACATGACCTGGACTTTGGGGTATTTCCTGATGGCTACCGGAGAGACCGAGTGGGCCGACAGAATAGAAAAAGCTGTTTTCAATGCCGCTCCGGGCGCTGTCACCAAGGATTTCCGTTCTCTGCAGTATTTTTCATCAGTGAATCAGGTCATAGCTGCCGGAAATTCGAACCACAACGAATTTTTCCACGGAAGCACATGGATGGCATACCGTCCGACACACCAGACCGAGTGCTGTGCCGGAAACGTCCATAGAATCATGCCCAACTATGTGTCGAGGATGTGGATGCGCGGCAGAAACGGTGAGGTGACGGCAGCATTGTACGGCCCGTCATCGGTAGATGTAGTATTGCCGGACGGCACTCCGTGTCATATCGAGGAGGTTACCGACTATCCGTTCGGAAACAGGATAGAATTCGTTTTCGGGCCGGAAAAGGCAAGCCGGTTTGCATTTTCATTCAGGATACCGGGCTGGTGCAGGAATGCTTCCGTGGAAATCAACGGCAAACCGTACAGGAAAGAGCTTCCGGAGGGGACATTCGCTACTGTAGAGAGGAAATTCCGTCCGGGAGATGTCGTCACCCTGACATTCGATATGGAGACCGAGGT
>CALUSD010000201.1 GCA_944323295.1 uncultured Bacteroidales bacterium
TCCATATATTCGTTCGTCATCGCTATGACCACGAATTCAATATTTTTCTTCTCATCGTCGGAGATTTCCGGGATACTGATGATATTGCCTGGCAGATAGACGAAAAGCGAATTTTCCACAACATCGAATTCCGTAAGATTGATCATCATTCTGATATGGCCCGAGACGCAGAAAAAAGCCATGTAGCCGTCGAAACGGCAGGGATATTTCAGAAAGGACAAGGATTCGTCGTATCTGACATCTATCAGGCAGGCGTCATCGCCTAAACTTGAATAAGACGTCCGCGGGAACATTTTCTTGAGCTGTACGAGGTCGACGGTATGCGTGTCGTTTCCCATTTTTACTTTTGTCATATTCATGCAGTTTATGACCGGGATGCCGGTGCAATTTTCTCAAATATAGAAATTTTCTACCTTTTGACAATTTTTAGGCTCAAAATTCGCCAATTTTCTTGAAATCCGGCCGCTATTTTGCAATCATTGACCGCCCTGAAATGCCAGAATAAAAGAAAAGAATTGATGACAATGAAGAAAAAATTGATTGCAGCCGTGCTGCCGGTACTTTTTCCGCTTGCGGCAGGTGCGACGGATGTCATGACGTTGCAGCAATGCCGGGATTCGGCCGTTGCGAACAACAATGAACTGAAGATTGCGAAGCAGAAAATAAAGGTAGCTGAATACGACAGGAAGATCGCATTGGCGAACTGGTTTCCGAACATCTCGGCGACAGGCGCGTACATGTACAATACCAGGAATATCGACTTGCTGCCGGAGAGCTCCGCTGATGCCCTGACAGGACTCGGGAGTTCAGCGCAGGCTTCCCTGCAGGAAGGTATAGGGAAACTGCTTTCAAACCCGGCCATGGGACAGATCATACAGAACAGTCCGGAACTCCAGCGGCTTATCGGAAGCCTTTCGGCCGTCGATATCGCGACACCGCTGAACGCTGTCGGAAATGATATCGCTCAGGCATTCGAACTCGATGTGCACAATGTTTTTGTTGGGGCCGTTTCTCTTCAGCAGCCCGTGTTCATGGGCGGAAAGATAGCGGCTGCCAACAAGATGGCAGCGATGGCGGAAGAACTTTCCATCTCGCAATACGAGACAGAACATGACAAGGTGATAGGCGAAGTGGACAAGGCTTACTGGCAGACGGTTTCCATATCCGGGAAAAAGAAATTGGCGGAGGACTATTCCGGACTGTTGCGCCGGATGCTTCACGATACCGAAATCATGGTGGCGGAGGGTATGGCTACGCAGGCCGACCTGCTGTCGGTGAAAGTGCAGGCGAACGAAGCGGAAATGTTGCTGACAAAGGCGTCCAATGGTTTGATATTGAGTAAGATGCTTCTGTGTCAGCTCTGCGGGATGCCGCTCGATGGAGGAATAGTCTTGGAGGACGAACTGGCAGAGTCGGTATCGCTGCCGCAGATAGCACCGCAGAGGAGCTTGGAGGATGTTTATTCACTCAGACCGGAAATCCGGAGTCTCGAGCTCGCTGCCGGAATATATGGGAAGAAAGTCGCTGTCGCGAGAGCCGATATGATGCCGAAGGTGGCCTTGACGGCCAATTATTTCGTGACTAATCCGAATCTTTATCATGGCTTTCAGAACAGATTCGGCGGGATGTTCAATGTAGGCGTTGCCGTCAATATCCCCATAATCCACGGGTGCGAGGCACGGCAGAAAGTGCATAAGGCCAAGGCCGAGGCTGTAATCATGAGTTATCGGCTCGAAGATGCCAAGGAGAAAATCTCGCTTCAGGTGACGCAGCTCAGGCAGAGGGAAAGCGAGGCTTTGGAAAGATTGGCTATGACCCGGGATAATTTAGAGTGCGCGGAGGAGAATCTGCGGACTGCGACGGTCGGATATGCCGAGGGCGTCGTGCCGTCCAATACCGTTCTGGCTGCGCAGACGGCATGGGTCAAGGCGCATTCCGAATATATAGATGCCGGAGTGGAGGTGCAGGTCGTGGCTGGCGAGCGCTGCAGGGCGGAGGGGAGCGGCTGCGGCTCCGCAGGTGTCATCCCGAGCAATGTCATCCCGAGCGAAGTCGAGGGAGCTGACGAATGATAATGTAAGAAATATAAAAACAGATCTCTCGACTACGCCTATGGCTCCGCTCGAGATGACAAAAAAAGGAAAGGAATATGGAAAAAACAAAGAAAAGCTATAATCTGCTGATAGGGATTATCGCACTGATAGCCATCGTAGCGATAGTGGCTGTGGTGGGACATTTGGTTTCGAAACCGGAGCCCCCGGTGATTCAGGGGCAGGCGGAAGCCGCGGAATACAGGGTTTCCGGCAAGGTGCCCGGAAGGATTGAACGGTTTTTCGTAAATGAAGGTGACTTCGTGCATAAAGGCGATACATTGGTGGAAATCGACAGTCCGGAAGTCCGTGCCAAATTGGCACAGGCGATGGCTGTGAGGTCTGCCGCCGAAGCCCAGAAAGAAAAGGCATTGACCGGAGCCCGACAGGAGCAGATAGCCGCAGCCTACGAATTGTGGCAGAAAGCGGCGGCCGGGGAAGAAGTGATGAAAAAATCTTACGAGAGAGCAGGGCGTCTTTATGCCCAAAATGTGATAAGCGCCCAGAAATTCGATGAGGCGGAAGCTCAGTACAAGGCTGCAAAAGCCACCTGCGCCGCCGCAAAATCCCAGTACGACATGGCTGTGAACGGAGCGAGAAAAGAAGACAGGGAAGCCGCCATAGCCCTCGTAAACCAGGCGTCGGCAGCCCTGACGGAAGTGGAGTCGTATCTCGGAGAACTATATCTGACGGCTCCGGCGGACGGCATAATATCCGCCCGCTTTCCCAAGGCCGGAGAATTGGTCGGACAAGGCTCTCCGATCATGGCCGTGACCGATCTCGACGATGCCTGGCTTACGTTCAGCATCAGGGAAGACATGCTGTGCGGGCTCGGAATCGGGGACGAGCTTACGGTGAAGATTCCGGCTCTCGGGGACAAGACATATAAGACCAAAATAACTTATATCAGTGTTTTGGAATCGTACGCCACATGGCGGGCCACCCTCGATACAGGCAGCTACGATGCCAAGACTTTCGAAGTGAGGTGCGTCCCGGCAGAGCGTATCGACGGTCTGCTTCCTGGGATGACTGCCATTGCTCTGTCGAACTGCCGGTGACTGCAATGAAAATATTCATAAAAAATACGGCAGCCGCCATGCGGCGTGAACTGCGGCTCATGCAGCAAAGACCCGTCTATCTGATTGCGACAGTCGGCGTATTGGCATTCTGTACGGTGTTTTTCCTGACATTCCTGAAAGACAGGCAGCCATACGATTTGCCGATAGGCGTAGTGGATTCAGACCATTCCTCATTGTCGAGAAATTTCACGAGACAGATAGAAGCTACGAAAATCGGGAAAACGATTTCGTTCACTTCATATACCGAGGCGCGGAAAGCATTGCAGACCGGGAAAATAACGGCATTTTTCGTTATTCCCGAAAATTTTTACGACGATGTCCTTTCCTACCGTCAGCCGACACTGTCATTTTATGTCAATACCGCATATTTCATAGGCGGCTCTCTTTCTTACAAGGAGCTGCTGACGTTGGCCAACCTGTCTTCCGGCGCCGTACAGAGGGAAGTGTTGAGGGCAAAAGGTCTGACCGACTCCGAAATCATGGGGCTGATACAGCCGATAACGATAGACGCGCATCAGATAGGAAACCCGACGATGGATTACAAGGTATTTTTAGTCAACGCCCTGCTTCCGGGAATCCTCGAGGCCATAGTCATCTTGGTGACGGTCTATGCCCTCGGCTCGGAACTCAAATACGGTACGTCCCGACATCTGCTTGAAAAGGCCGGCGGCTCGATGTCGGCAGCCATGCTCGGCAAACTGATACCTTATACGATACTGTTTTCCGCACTCGGCATTATCTGCGACTGCATCCTTTACGACTGGGCGGGATTCCCGATGGCAGGCTCCGTCTTCAACATGTTTGTCGGGACATTCGTATTGGTATTGGCCAGCGAAGCGGTAGCCTTTTTCATCATAGGAGCATTGCCGGTCCTCCGGCTCGCTGTCAGTATTGCGGCGCTCTACAGCACCTTGGGCTTTTCGATGGCAGGTTTTTCATTGCCGGTCGAGGCCATGCCATCCTTTATCAGAGGACTGCCTGCGATTTTTCCCGTCAGACACTATTATCTGATGTATGTGCAGGAGGCGTTTTATGCGAGCGGTTTCGGAGGCTGGTACATGCAGCTCGTGTACATGCTGCTTTTCCTTTTTCTGCCGCCGTTGGTTTACCGAAGACTGCAGAAGGCTTACGTGAACCTGAATTTTCCGAGAAAATGATGTTGCGGTGTCCCGCAATGACGATACATGATTTCGAACGACAATGAAAAAGAAATATGCAGGACAATGGCTGGCTGACGTTTACGCTATATTTGTCCGTGAATTGAAACATATTTTCAGCGATAGCGGTGTATTGGTGATATTTTTTCTGGCCGGGCTGCTGTATCCGGTCCTGTACGGACTCGTCTACCGCAATGATTCCGTGGAGGACATGCCTGTAGCCGTGGTGGACAGATCCGGCAGCAGCGACAGCAGGAGATTCGTGAGGGCTCTCGATGCCACGCGGGAGCTTTCCGTAGACTATGCATGTGCGGATATGGCTGAGGCGGAAAGACTTATGCAGCAGCGTCGGGTAAACGGCATAGTGATGATTCCGTCGGATTTCGACCACAAGTTGGCCTCCATGGAGCAGGCCACCGTATCGACATACGGGGACATGAGCAGCTTCCTGTACTACAAGAACCTGACAATGGCCGTGAACATGGTGATGCTGAGTGAAATGCACGGGATACAGACTTCGAGATTCTCGACCGCAGGCCTCGGCGCACAACAGGTGTCCCAACTCGTGCAGCCTCTGAAATACGAGGAAAATATCCCGTACAACAGGAATTTTTCGTACAGCCTGTTTTTCCTCTCGGCTGTCCTGATGATAATCATCCAGCAGACGATGTTTTATGGGGTGTCCATGCTGACAGGAACGATGAGGGAGGAGAACAGGAGTTTCGCGATACTGCCGCAGAGCCTGCACGGGCATGGAATATCGAGGACTGTCATCGGCCGCGGGGCGGCATACTGGATTCTGTATGTCGGTATCGGTGCGTATGTCGCGGGATTGGTCCCCTGGATGACGGGAATGCCGCAGAACTGCCCGTTCCGGGATATTTTCATTCTGCTGCTTTTCTATGTTACGGCCTGCGTCGTATTCAGTTTTACGTTCAGCACCTTTATCAGACATCGTGAGACCGTGATCGTGATTTTCCTGATGATGTCTCCGATATGCCTGTTCCTGACCGGGTTTTCCTGGCCGCAGAGCAGTTTCCCGTGGCTATGGAAGCAGTTTTCATATATTTTCCCGTCTACTTTCGCCTCCCGTGCATTCATAAACATGAATACCGCAGGGGCCGATCTCTCCATGTGCAGCGGAGAAATCGCCGCCCTGACGGTACAGATCATCGTATATTATCTGCTTGCCTGCCTCGCTGCCTTTTGGGAAAACCGTCGCAGTACAATGGTGTCATGATTTGGATGGACGAAACTTTCCGCTGTTGCGGACGGCAGCGAGGCCTCCTTCGCCGGTTTCCTTGTAGAGGGACGGAAGGTCGTGTCCGGTTTCCTTCATGGCCTGGACCACTTCGTCGAAAGATACACGATGATATCCGTCGGAAAACGATGCGTAGATGTTTGCGTCCAATGCCCGTGCCGCGGCAAATGCATTTCTCTCTATACACGGAATCTGCACTAATCCGCATACAGGGTCGCAGGTCATGCCGAGATGATGTTCGAGCCCCATTTCGGCGGCATATTCCACCTGTGTCGGCGTTCCTCCGAAAAGCTGGCATGTGGCAGCCGATGCCATGGCACAGGCCACCCCGACTTCTCCCTGGCAGCCTACCTCCGCCCCTGAAATCGAAGCGTTCTGCTTCACCGCATTGCCGAAAAGTCCTCCTGTGGCCAAGGCATGAAGAATCCTCGTTTCAGAAAAATTGTGTCCTTTGGAGATATGGTACAGCACGGCCGGAAGCACCCCGCACGAGCCGCATGTAGGTGCAGTCACCACCACTCCTCCGGAAGCGTTTTCCTCGCTGACTGCCAGCGCGTATGAGAACACCATTCCGCGCGTCTGGAGATTGGCCTTGTAGCCGGAAGCCTTTATGTGGTACGTAGCTGCTTTCCGTGACAGCCTCAGCGGCCCCGGCAGCGCCCCTTCCGTATCGAGACCTCTGTGAATCGATGCTTTCATCGCTTCCCACACTTCTTTCATATAGTCCCAGAAATCCGGACTTTCGCATTGCTCCGCATATTCCCAGAAATTCCGGCCGGTATCCTTGCACCACTGCACTATTTCATTTATCGAATTCAGGTCGTAGATGTCAGGTCCTTCCCCTATCGCAGACCCGGGGCCTTCGGAAATGGTGCCGCCTCCGATGCTGTAGACCGTCCATTCATCCCCGATATTGCCGCAGCCGTCCACGGCTTTGAAAGTCATGCCGTTCGGGTGGAATGTCAGAAAGGTTTCAGGCCTCCAGACAATGTCCACCTGTTTCTTCCCGTTGTCCGAAAGCGCATCCGTTACGGCCACATCTGTAAGGTGTCCTTTTCCTGTGGCTGCCAAACTGCCGTACAGTACGACTTCGAACTTCCCGGCTTCCGGATGCTTCGCGGCAAACATGGCCGCAGCTTTTGCCGGCCCCATCGTATGGCTGCTCGACGGGCCTCGTCCTATCTTGTATAATTCTTTCAGCGATTTCATGATATCCGCATGAGAGTGACTTAAAAAGGTGCGTCTGTGTTGTATTTGATTCGAAAATCCGGGCGAAATTAGAATCTGTTTTGAAATTTTCAAAAATTTGAATGCCTGTCCGGGCAATTTATTGCCGGTTCTCCGGCCAAAACATCTTATTCTGTCAGCCTGCCTGCGATTGTTATTGTAAAATAGTCGCAAAAAATTTCCCGAATGGGACATTTTGAACGCTCGGCCGTATTGTCGGACGATATTATTGGTATATTCGCAAAATCGTTGCGGCGGAGCCGCACTAAAACCTTGCAAAATGACGACTAATGATTCTGTAAAAACCCCCTGGTACCCTTATACGGAAGGAGTGCCGGTGCATCTTGACTATTTCAAAGGCTCCATGTTCGATATGGTGGCCGCTGTTGCTGAAAAATATCCGAAAAACATAGCTTTCGACTTCATGGGCAGGTCTACGACCTATGCGAAGTTGGTGAAAAATATCGAGACCTGCGCGAAAGCATTGAAAACCATAGGAGTGCGTAAGGGAGACTGCGTGACCATCGCCATGCCGAACTGTCCGCAGGCCATCTATATGTTCTATGCGGTGAACATGGTCGGAGGCATAGCCAGCATGGTGCACCCTCTGTCGAGCGAAAAGGAGATAGAGTTCTATCTGAACGAATCGAACAGCGTGACGGTCATTACGTTGGACCAGTTTTACGGAAAGATAGAGGCGGTGCGCAAGAATACCGGAATAGTGAATGTCATCATAGCCCGCATCAAGGATGAACTTTCCCGGCCGATGAAGGTCGGATACATGCTGACCGAGGAGCGGAAGATCACCAAAATCCCGAATGACGCCCCGGTCATCACATGGAAAAAGTTCCTGAAATTGGCCAAATGCTGTTTCTACAACTTCAAGGTGGAGCGCGGGGACGATGACCCTGCCGTTATCCTGTATTCAGGCGGCACTACCGGTACCACGAAAGGCATTGTCCTGACCAACAGAAATTTCAACGCTCTCGCGGAGCAGGTCATAGCCACGAATCCTATGTTCCGCCCTGGAGACAAGATGCTTGCCGCCATGCCGATATTCCATGGTTTCGGTCTGGGAGTCTGCATCCATACGATGTTGGCAAAGGGCGGACGCTGCGTCCTCGTGCCGAGATTCACTGCCAAAAGCTATTCGAAACTCATCACGAAATACAAGTGCAACTTCATGGCCGGCGTCCCGACGCTTTATGAGGCCCTGCTCCGTCTTCCGAACATGAAGAACGCAGACCTGTCGCATCTGAAAGGCGTATTTTCCGGCGGAGATTCCCTGTCGATAGAACTGAAAAAGAAGTTCGACAAATTCCTGCAGGAGCACAAGGCTGTCATCAGGATCCGCGAGGGGTACGGTACTACGGAATGCGTGACGGCATCGTGCCTGACACCGGTGAAGACCTCCAAGGAGGGGAGCATCGGTATTCCGTTCCCGGATACTTACTACAAGATAGTGAAGCCGGGGACCGATGAGGAACTTCCGTACGGAGAAGAGGGCGAAATCGTGCTTGCCGGCCCTACCGTGATGGCAGGGTATTACGGGAAGCCGGAGGAGACGGCCAATACGCTGAAGAAGCATGCGGATGGGCTGACATGGCTGTATACGGGGGACCTCGGGTGCATGGACGACCAGGGGTTCATATACTTCAAGGGACGCATCAAGCGGATGATCATCACCTCCGGCTACAACGTCTATCCTGCGCAGCTCGAAAACATCTTAGATGCACATGAAAAGGTGCAGATGAGCTGTGTCATAGGAGTTCCGGATCCTTACAAAATGCAGAAGGTCAAGGCTTTCGTGATGCTGAAACCCGGCGTGCCGAAGTCGCAGGAAACCAAGGACGACCTGTTGGCATACTGTCGCAAACATATCGCCAAATACGCGATGCCGTACGATATCGAATTCAGGGACGAACTTCCGAAGACGTTGGTCGGCAAGGTGGCTTACCGGGTCCTCGAGGAAGAAGAAGCACAAAGACATGCTGAAGAAAAATAACAGGTGCCCTCAGCCGGGCAATGATATTGTCTACTGTTTATGAACGATCAGTCAGGATATTCCGAAATAAGGAAAGGCGCAGGATTCCAGGCCGGAGTCTATGCCTTTTGCCGCGCAGTCATAGGTCCGTGGGTCACGTTGGCCCTGCATTTCAGCTATAAACCGTGCCGGATCAAAAGCAAGACTTTTCTTGCGCTTGGAAACCATACGCAGAATCTCGACCCTGCATTATTGGTCATTGCCACGAAAAGGCACATGCGTTTCGTGGCGAATGCAGCCATTACCAAGGGTTTTGTCGGGCTTATAATGAACAATTTCTTCGGCGTCATCCCCCGGGAAAAGGGCGCTAAGGGAGACAAGGCCATTGCCCTCATCGAGGCAAATCTCAGGGCGGGAGTATCAGTGGGAATGTTTCCGGAAGGCAACAGGTGCTGGGACGGCGTGACGGAGTTCATTGCCCCGCGTACTGCGAAATTAGCCAAGGAATCGGGTGCGGCTTTGGTGACTTACCGTTTTACGGGAGGGTATCTGCTCAGGCCCCGATGGGCGAAATTCAAACGCAGCGGTCCGATGAGAGGGGAACTTGTGAGGGAATACAGTCCCGAGGAGCTGGCATCGATGACCGAGGAGGAGGTTTATGCCGCCATTTGCAGAGATTTGCATGTGGATGCGTTCGAGGAGCAGGCAAAAACAGGTGATTTGTATCGTGGAAAGAATCTGGCCGAGGGGCTGCAGTATGCGGCATATCTTTGCCCTTCCTGCCACAGAATAGGGACAGTCAGGACATCTGGAGACTGTATAAGCTGCGGCTGCGGTCTGCAGGCGAGGTATTCGGAGACTGGGTCGTTCGTGAAAATCGACAGGATGCCGTTCGACAACTTCGCCCAGTGGAACGCTTTTCAGAAAAAATGGATGCATGAGAACTGCCGGTCGCTTATGATGCAGACCGAGAGCCCGATAGCTTCCGATGAAGGATTCCATGTCACACGGGAGGAAAAGGGCCGTCGCGAAAAACTGTCTTCCGATGCCTCCGTGGCAATGTTCGGGGACCGTTTCGAGCTGTCTTTCGGCGACAGAAGAAACGTTTTCCGCATTTCTGAAATCTCCGCATTCGGCACGGCGTTGTCGAGTTCCATGTATTTCACTGTCGGGGACGAACATTATCAGCTCGTGTCGACGCGTACCGTTTCTCTTCTGAAATATTACGCTCTCTGGCGTTGTCTTTCCGGCAGGGCATATTATTGAGCCTTCGAAAATGTCTTTCAAGTCGTGCATGTTTTCTAATACCATCATATCGATAATGGGAAAATTCAAGATATTCGCAATGGCGGCTGTCGTCATGCTGGCGGCTGCCGCATGTTCATCGGGAGGGAAGAAAATCTCGGGACGGGGAATGTCCGGGGAGAAAGCTCCGGTGACGGTCAAGGTGATGGAAGTGTCGGAGACGGCAGCTGCCGGAGTGAACGGTTATGTCGGTACGGCAAAAGCGGCAAAGTCTGCGTTTGTCGGCTGTCCGTTTCCGGGGAAGTTGGTGAGCCTGAACGTTTCGGAGGGAGAAAAGGTCGAGTCCGGACAAGTTTTGGCGGTGATAGAGTCGCAGTCCGTAAAAAGCAGCTACGATATGGCTTTGGCCACGCTGAAACAGGCGGAGGACGGTTATGAGAGGGTGATGAAGGTGCACAGTTCAGGCAGTGTGCCCGATGTGAAGATGGTAGAAGCCCGGACGCAGCTTGCAAAGGCGCGTTCTGCTGCTGAGGCTGCGGAAAAAGCCATGGAAGACTGCAGGATCAAGGCTCCGTATGATGCCGTGGTTTCGGATATTTATGTGGACCCTGGAATGGAGCTCGGCGTCATGGACAAGATAGCCCGAGTAGTGGATATTTCCAAGGTGGAAATACATTTTCCTGTTCCGGAAAATGAGATCGGGGGAATAGTTACCGGCATGACGGTCAGAGTAGAGATACCTGCGATAGATGCCGAAGTCATGTCCGGAAAAATAGTTTCTAAAGGGGTCGAGGCTTCGCCGCTGTCGCATACGTATGAATGCATTATGGTCTTAGACCGGCATTGCCCGGCACTGAAACCCGGGATGGTGTGCAAGGTTTTCATGGATACGGATGCGGCCGAAGGTTTTGTCATTCCTGCATCCGTGGTCCGTACGGATGGTTCGGGACGCTATGTCTGGACGGTTTCTGACGCCGGTATTGTCTGTAAGACACACGTATCGGTCAGCGGATTTTCAGGCGAAGGCGTGGTGGTCGGCAGCGGACTTTCCCAAGGGGACCGCATCATTTCGGAGGGTATGCAGAAAGTGTGTACAGGCATGAAAGTCAAGACGACAGAATGATGGAAAAGAGGGATTCAGCCAATATAATCCGGGGTTTCATAGCTCACAAAAAGGTGATTTACGTGATAGTGGTCGCCCTTGTTCTCGTGGGAATCACAGGCCTTTTCTACATAAACAAGGATGAATTTCCGTCGTTCGAAATCAAACAGGGGCTTGTGGCCGGCATTTATCCCGGGGCGTCGGCTGCACAGGTGGAAGAGCAGCTGACCGGGCCGATAGAGGAGGTGCTGTTTTCGTTTACGGAAGTCGACAGGGAGAATACCCGTTCATATTCGAAAGACGGCATCTGCTATATTTATGTGGATCTGACCGTTCCCGCAAAAAAGAAAGACGAGGCCTGGTCCAAGATAAAGCTGAAACTGAATGAGGCGAAGATGACTCTGCCTCCCGGTGTGCTGGCAGTGACGGTCTTGGATGATTTCAGCGCCGTATCGTCCATGCTGATTGCCATGGAGTCTCCGGACAAGGGGTATGCCGAGATGTCTGACTATGCGGAAGAGTTGAGCCGCAGGCTGAGGCAGATTCCGGAGTTAGCCAATGTGTCCATAGTCGGGGCTCAGACCGAGGAGATAGCCGTAAATATCGATCTGGAAAAACTTTCCGCATACGGTATCATCCCGTCTTCGCTCATGTTCGACTACCGGACTTCTTCTCTCTATGTCCCGTCCGGGTCTTTCGAGACGGATTATGTCAAGTCTCCGGTCCATGTGACGAATACGTTGGCTTCCGAACGTGAAGTGGCGGAAAAAATCATTTATTCGGATCCTTCCGGAAATGTCGTCCGGCTCGGAGACGTGGCTGACGTGGAGAGACGATACAGGAAGCCGACGTCGTTCGTCGACTACAACGGCCATACGGCATTGGTCCTGTCTGTCGAGATGAGGCTCGACAATGATATCGTGGCATTCGGACGCGACGTGGACGAAGTCCTGTCGGAATTTTCCGAGACATTGCCCGACAGCGTGAAATTGAGCCGGATTACGGATCAGCCCAAGGTAGTAGGGATGTCGGTACTGACGTTTCTGAGAGATTTGGTCATCTCGATGTTGGTGGTGATTTTCGTGATGCTTCTGCTTTTCCCGATGAAGTCGGCCCTGATAGCGGGGTCCGGAGTGCCCGTATGTACGGCAGTCGCATTGGCGGTGATGTTCATAGCTGGGATAGATCTGAATACGGTGTCCTTGGCGGCGCTGATAGTGGTTTTGGGAATGATAGTCGACGATTCCATCATCACGATGGACGGCTATATGGACAAACTCGGCAGGGGAATGTCACGTATCGATGCTGCAGCGGCAAGCGCCAAGGAGCTTTTTACCCCTATGTTCATGGCCACGACGGCCATCAGCGTGATGTTTTTCCCGATAAAGGGCATCATCACCGGCTATCTCGGGGATTTCGTGACTACGTTCCCGTGGGTGATAGCCATAGCTTTGGCTGCTTCGTTGGCGTATGCCATGTTGGTGGTGCCGTCTCTCGAGGTCCGCTATATCGCCTCTGCCCGGCCGGACAAGGTGGGATGGTTCGGCAGGATACAGTCGAGATTTTTCGACGGCATGCAGAGAGGCTACGAGAAAGCGCAGGCAGTATGTTTCAGACATCCCAAACTGACTTTGTTGGCCGGTTTGGCTGCGGTAGGGCTCGGCGTGCTGATGTTCAGCCGGCTGAATGTGCAGATGATGCCGATGGCGGCCCGCGACTGCTTTGCTGTCGAAATCTATCTTGACGCCAATTCGAGTCTCGACGATACGAAGCAGGTAAGTGATTCGTTGCAGCATATTCTCTTGAAAGACAAGCGCATCACGTCTGTTACGGCTTTCGTGGGGACGTCTTCTCCGCGTTTCAATGCCACGTATGCCCCGCAGCTCCCGTCCTCAGGCTATGCCCAGTTCATAGTGAATACCGTATCCAACAAGGCTACCGAAGACATTCTGAAAGAGTACGAGGGGCATTACGAGCATTATTTTCCGCGGGCCCTGATCCGTTTCAAGCAGATGGATTACCAGGCGGTTGCGTCGCCTGTGGCAGTGACGGTGAAAGGTGCGGATTATGAGGAGCTTGCACCGGTCGCGGACAGTATCAGGAAGTTCATGTACACCCTCGATGACCTTTTGAAGTGGGTGCATGGAGACAACGATGACTATGTGGCTGCCGTGGATGTGAAAATCGATCCGGACGAGGCTGCGCGTCTCGGTGTGAACAGGACTCTTCTGTCGCTTTCGCTTTCCGGTGCCTTGGATGGTTTGAATATCGCTGATTTATGGGAGGGTGACCGGAAAATTCCGGTCAATATCTACAGCAGTTCCGTGGGCGACGACATGAGTTACGATGTCATTGCTAATCAGATGATTCCGACGTCGATGCCCGGAGTTTCCGTACCGTTGAGGCAGGTAGCCGATATTGCGCCGGCATGGGTGCCGGTGCAATATGCCAGAACATCCGGAGAAGAATCCATCACCGTCGGTGCCGACATGAAATACGGATGCAGCCAGCCGGTAGCGATGAAAAGGATCAAGGCTTATATCGAATCCGAAATCGAGCCAGGATTGCCGGAAGGCGTCACGATTTCGTACGGAGGCCTTTCGTCCATGAACAGTACGGTCGGGCCTGAAATTTTCCTGAGTTTCGTGTGTGCGGTGTCCGTCCTCTTTCTGTTCCTGCTTTTCCATTTCAAGAAACTGTCTTTGGCCTTGCTGACTCTTGTCCTGAGTGCGCTTTGCCTTTTCGGGGCGTCGTTCGGCATGTGGATTTTCAATCTGGATTTCGGACTGACTTCCGTTCTCGGTCTTATCAGTCTCGTGGGAATCATCGTCCGGAACGGAATCATCATGTTCGAGTATGCGGAGGAGTTGCGTTTTGAGAAGGGATATTCGGTCCGGGATGCTGCGGAGGAGGCCGGCAGGCGGAGGATGAGGCCGATTTTCCTGACGTCTTGTACGACTGCCTTGGGCGTGCTGCCGATGATTGTCAGCGGGGATGCGTTGTGGATGCCTATGGGGGTGGTGATTTGTTTCGGGACCATGCTGTCGATATTCCTGATAACGCTCATCATGCCTGTTTCCTACTGGCAGATCTTCAACCGGTCTTCTTCCCGCCAGGCTCCTTTGCAGCAATGAAGGGTAGTACAGTGTCATTTCGGGCTGTGGCGGGGCCCGGCGACGCTCGCACAGGTTGTCATCTCGAGCGAAGTCGAGAGATCTGCCAATTAATATGCGGCCAAGAGATCATCTGTCAATACATAACGAATAAAGTATTGTTTATGATAAAATTTAAATACATATCGATATTGTCCGTATGGACACTATCCTCCTTTTTATCAGGGGCCTCTATGTCAGCGGCCTCGGTCCGGTCCGACACATGTCTTCATGGTGACGGAGCAGTATCGGAAAGATCTGTTCCTGCCGACGAAGCGGTATCGGAGAGTTCTCTTTCTGCTGCAGCGCCGACTTTGGACCTTACTTTGGAGCAGTGTCAGGAACTGGCCGCGCGGAATTCTGCTGCGGTCCTGAATGCGGGCTTGGATGTGGAGGCTGCCAGGGCGCAAAAGCGGGAGGCTGTGGCCGAATATTTTCCCAAGATCTCTCTCAATGCATGGGCTTTTTATGCATTCGATCCGATGATAGAACTCGGGTTGACGGATATTTTGGGTGACACTCCGTTTGTTCAGGGTTTGAACAGCACGCTTGAGGCTTATGCACAGCAATTCGGATTTTCGACCGTGTATTCGACTTTGAAAAAAGGCGTTACCGCTAATGTTTCCGTGATGCAGCCGGTATTTGCAGGCTGGCGGATAGTGACGGGGAACAAACTTGCCGCGCTCGGACTTTCTGCGGCTTCTCTGCAGCGGGATATAGCTCTGCGTACTTCTGCCGAAGATGTGGAGCGTAATTACTGGCAGGTGATTTCGTTGGAGGAGAAAGAAAAGACATTGGCCGAGGCCAGCCGGCTTTTGGATACTCTGTACAGGGATGTCTTGGCGGCGACTGAGGCGGGATTGGCTGTCGAAACCGACTTGCTGCAGGTGAAAATGAGAATAAATGAACTCCGGGTCGACGGGGTGCGGCTGCGCAACGGTGTCAGACTCTCCAAGATGAATCTGCTTAATACCGTCGGAGTGGAATATAATCCATACAGTACTTTCGGAAACGATTCGATTCCGTACATAGATGATATCCGGCTGACGGACAGCTTTTCGGACATGCAGTCTCCGGAGAATTATTTCAGGGTGGCTGAGGATGCGGCCATGGCTCAGGAGGAGGCTGCGCTGTTGGATATTTCGGTGGAGTCCAAACGTTTGGAAAAACAGATGGCGATGGGCGAGGCATTGCCGCAGATTGCCGTAGGTGCTTCGTACGGATACAATGATTTCATCAATAAAGGGTCCATGAACGGCATGGTATTCGGCATGGTGAAAATTCCTATCACCGACTGGGGCGGTACGGCGCGGAAAATGCAGCGTATCGATGCGCAGATGCGGAAAGCGGAGAATGACAGGGCGTATCTGCAGCGGCAGCTGACTATGCAGATTCATCAGTTGTGGATGGACCTGACGGCCTCGTGGGAGCAGTTGCAGGTCGCAATGGAGTATGTTGCCATGGCCGAGGCCTTGCAGGAGAAGATGTATTCCCAGTATGAGGCAGGGATGTCTCCGATGTCGGAACTGTTGGAGGCTCAGACCGGGCTGTCGGAGGCACGGTCAGGTCTTACCGACAGTCGGATAGCTTATCGGATGGCGGTCCGGGCTTATTTGGATCGTGTTGGAAACTGAGATGGTTTGTGCACTGTTATCTCGAGCTGTGGCGGGCCCCGGCGACGCTCGCACAGGGATACAACCACCTGCCGGTGGTCAACAGTGCTCGCTGCCGCCGGGCCCCTCTGCAGCGAAGAAGGTTAGTACAGTGTCATTTCGGGCTGTGGCGGGCCCCGGCGAGGCGGAGGTGGTTTCCCCTCTTGTCATCTCGAGCGAAGTCGAGAGATCTGCTTTTGATGTTAAGCAAACAGTTTTAAAATATTTTACAAAATGGAAAACAAAAACTTTTATGCCATCTGCCTTCTGATAGGACTCGTATTCGTAGGAGCGATGTTCCCGGTGGCAGTATCGAAATTCCGGGCTTATGACCGGACAGTGACAGTCAAAGGCCTCAGTGAAAGGGAAGTCGATGCCGACAAGGTGATATGGCCTCTTGCCTTCAACGTCGTGGGCAACGACCTGAACAGCGTATATGCTGAAATCGACCGCAATACTGCGGCCATAAAGAAATTCCTGACCGAAGGCGGCATTCCGGAATCGGAAATAAGCGTTTCGCT
>CALUSD010000202.1 GCA_944323295.1 uncultured Bacteroidales bacterium
GGCTTATGTGAACGGTCTGTCAGGTAAAGACGAGGTATTCGATGCCATCGTGGATGAGCGTGCCCTCGAATTCGTAGGCGAGTTCCTCCGCAAGGCCGACCTTATCCGCTGGGGCATGCTGAAAGAAAAGATAGACGAGGCTGTGTCTGAGCTCCAGGCTTTCCGTGACGGAAGTTCGGCCAGTCCTAAGGGAATCGACTATTCTACCCTCGGCTCATACTGCTGGTACAGACACGGTACGGATTCCTACGGCGTTCCTACCATAGAAATGTACGGAATCCATCCGGGCGAAAATCAGGCTGATGCCACCACCCCTCCTCCGACAGGTACAGGCTGGATGCCGTATACCAGCTCAAGCGGCTCCGTGTCGAGGTATTTCAAAAAGACCTCGGATATTGAACTTCCGGAAGGTGAGGAAGAAACCTGGGATAAGGATCAGCAGGAAGAAGCCCAGGAAGAAAGACAGTCCGTGGCATTCTGGGTAGGCTCGTCAGGCAGCAAGATCGACAAGGCTACTGCAGCCGGAGGATTCTATGAAAA
Organism: uncultured Bacteroidales bacterium; assembly: GCA_944323295.1. Taxonomy (GTDB): domain Bacteria; phylum Bacteroidota; class Bacteroidia; order Bacteroidales; family UBA932; genus Cryptobacteroides. Next base: position 541 of record CALUSD010000202.1, read on the forward strand.
CAATCCAGACACACATCAGTGGTGGCCTATCTTCGAAATAAGCATAGTCAACGGCCAGGGCTACCTGATAAACGACTACGGCTATTGATTGACCGGAATTTCAAACTTGAAAAAATATCATTATGAAGAAAATAACCAACATATTAGTGACTTTGTCGGTTCTGTCCGGCTTTGCCTGGAGCACTTCATCCTGCGTGGAGGAGCCGGAACTGATGGAAACACTCGAGTTAGGGGCCTGTTTGACGCCGACTACCGCCGTGGCGAACATCGACGTAAACGACCCGTTGTCAGTGACTTTCACCTGGAGCAATTCCAAGGGTGCTACCGACTATGTTCTTGAAATCTATGAAGGCACTTCGGCTGATGATCTCCCGGAAAACGTGTTCGAAGGGGACCCGATGTATGAGATTCCGGTAGAAGCGGCAGAAGAAGGTACCACGACTTCGTATACGGAGCGCCTGGAAGAAAGCAAATTCTATTTCGCACGTGTAAAGGCGCAGAAATTGGATGCCGACGGCAATTCCGTCATTACCGATTCGCATTGGGCTACTTTCAACTATCCTATCGAGCCTTATCTCGACATGGACCCTGTGCAGTCATTCGAAGTGACTGAGAGGACTGAAAACTCGATTTCCGTGTCCTGGACCATTGCCGAAGACGATATCGACGGCATCACACAGATACGGCTCACTCCTGACCCGGAAAATTCGCAGACTTACAAGGCTTTCAATGTGACAGACGATCAGACTTCCCTGAAAATCGAGGGCTTGTCGGCTTCTTCCAAGTATGTCGTGGCAGCGCACTACAACAGTGCCAACCGCGGAGAGAAGATCGTCTGGACCATGCCGAGCCTTACTGAACCTACGGAAGTCGCTGACAATGAAACATTCCATCAGGCTGTCAAGGACGGGGCCCGTACTATCCTGCTGACCAACGCAGAGGAGAATTATACTCTGTATGACGATGCCGGGGAAGCCATTCTGCTCGGTGTTGCCGAAGGCAAGACGGACTTTTCTATCTATGGACAGGGAACTCCTGACGGGACCAAACCGACCATTACGGGTAAATTCACGCTGCCGAACGGCCTTACTTCACTTCATCTCGAGGGGGTTAGCCTCAGCGGAGACAAGTATGAGTATGATTACCCGATGGCCTTTGCAAAGGATTTCACAAATACTACAGTGACTGAAATCTCGTTGCTGAACTGCGATATTTCCGGGTATAAATCCGGTCTCATACAGGAAAATACCGACGGTGAGAACGGTAAATCCATAACTGTGAACAAGATCGATTTCAGCAATATCTATGTCGCCGATATCCAGGGAAGCGGAGGCGACGGAATAGATATCAGAAAGTTGGCCAATATCGGAGAGTTCTCGATAACGGAAAGCACCTTTACCAAAGGATTCCGCACATTTGTCCGCTTGGATGCGAATACGACTGTCACGTCGTTCAAGTTCAACAACAATACCGTGAACAATCTCTGCTATGTCCAGGACAGTGGAAACAAGGGCCTGTTCAATATCAGGGCGACTATTTCCACATTCGAGATCAATAACAACCTGTTCCTGAACATGGACGGCAATGAAGAACTGACCGTCTTCTTCGGCTCCAATACCACGCAGTTCCCTACGGCTATCAACGGAAACTGGTATTACAGTCTCGGCCCTGGTTTTTGGAAAAAGGATGATGCCACTGATCCTGACGGCAAGGGCAAATTAGACAGGGAAACCGGTCTTACCGGCGGCGGTATCCTCGATGCAGAGCCATGCGTGGACAGCGAACATGATATTCTGAATCTGACGAATGTCGATCTTGTCACGAACAAGATAGGCGACCCTCGGTGGTTTACCGATTATGTCCCTGCTCCTACGCCTGAGCTCGAAGTCGTAGAGTACGGCTATGTCTGGGATCTGACTGATACCTATACATTCTACGACGTAGTGGATGCAAGCACAGTCAGAGGAAACACCGAGTTCATCATCGAATCCACTCCTGTAAATGTGACGGATCAGGGTATGGAATTCAGCGGCGAGGCCACCCTTGCATACGGGAATATCCCTACCGACGGTGCCATCGCATTCTTGGTCAACGGCCCGGGCTCCGTATTCGTATCTGCACTTGCTTCTGAATCCGGCTCTGTCAACAATCATATCACTGTAGCCATCGGAAGTGCGGACGGGAATTCCGCTACTGTCATGGGCTCGGTCTATGTCGGTGCCGAGAAGCAGAAAGTGGTATTCGAGGATATCCCGGAAGGCGAGCAGCGTCTTGTATACCTCTATGCCTGCGGTCCTGTGGTGATGTCATATCTCGAGTGGTCTGCCGATACCAATTCAGGCAATACTGCTGTCGATGACCCTGTAGTGACTGTCGAAACTTCTACTCCTGGAGCCCTTTCACTGAAATGGGATGCCGTAGAGAATGCAAGCGGCTATGTCATCAGCTTCGGCGCCAAGGCCGAGGATGCGGAATATGCCGAGAATGAGTACATCTTAGAGACAACCTCGACTTCATACAGCTGGGAGGCTTTCCCTAACGGCGAATGGACGGTGAATGTACAGGCTATCGCAAATGATCCTGCCAAGTTCTCGAACTCAGCCATAAAAGCTGTTCCTGTGAAAGTCGAAGCACCGGCACAGACCACGATGTCTTCCGGCAGCCTGACTCAGGATGACTTCGCCTTGATCTCGGCTGTCATAGGAAAGGATACGAAATTGGCTGCAGGTCAGGTGATAATGTATAAAAACTTCATGTTTACGGCTGCAAAGGCGAATAAAGTCAAGTTCGGCAATGATTCGAATTTGGGAGCATTCTATAACTCCGGTGGCAGCAGTACCGTAGATGCAGATGCCGCAGCTGCTTCCCAGACTATCAGATTCCTGCCTTCCGGCAACGGCAAGCTCGAACTCGTGGCAAGTGCAAGCGGATCTGCGGTCGATACGAAAGCGGGCTATGCAATAGCCGGTTCGAAAGTCTCGGAAAGTGAAACTGTCGTGGCAGCGAAACCTTCCGCCCTCACGGGAGCAACGCCCACAACCTACGATGAAGTAGCCGTGACTGCAGGCCAGACTATCGACATCTACACCACTGCAAATGCCTACATTTTCAGTCTCACATGGACTCCGACAGGCGGTGCCATTCCGTATGATGCTACTGCAATCAATGAAGAATATACTCCAGACTTTACTGATGCAACTAAATTTACTGCGGGGGTCAAATTCACTGAAAATCAGGAAATCGAGTTGATAACTTATGGCTCGAATGCGAAAAAACAGCTTCAGTTCTCAAATAAGGAGACTGAGGGCGTGAAATTCGGTGGTGCATCTGATGTTGATGATAACGGAATACCGGAAAACCGTTATGTGATGTTCAAGACTACAAAACCTGGTAAAATAGGTTATAAAGCTGTCACTTCTACTCAGGGTGATACGGAAAACAGGCATATTACTATCAAGCTGGTAAAATACAATGAAGATTCATCAATCCAGGAGATAATAACTTTGGTGGATGCAGAGACCGTCCAGGATAAAACAGATCCTGTAATGAAGTATGTATATATCCTCGATTCACAATTAGCTGATACTAAATGTACTGCCGAGGTGTATATTTACCCTGATCTTGGTAGCAGCAATCTTCCGAGTTTTTCATTTACACCAGGAGAACAACCTGCAGAGTAACAACCCCTTTATTCTGTAGAATAACCTGAATTAACATATATTGTTGACCAGGAGGGCGGCTGCAAACACAGCCGCCCTCTTCCTTGTCATTCCCCCCCCCACACACAACCATTGTCATGTCGAGCATTCTTCCCTCGTTGTCATGTTGAGCGCAGTCGAGACACCCCGCTCTGCTGCCATGCCGAAAGATCTACCTCGTTGTCATGTCAAGCGCAGTCAATACACCCGCTCTGCTGCCATGCCGAAAGATCCGCCCCATTGTCATCTCGAGCGTAGTCGAGAGATCTGCCCATATAAATGACTGTAATATTAACAGATCTCTCGACTGCGCCTGCGGCTCCGCTCGAGATGACATTTTGATTGAAAGAAAATTATATTTAGTTTTGTTATGGGAGCGGAATTGGGAAAGTGGCTGATGGATGTTGCCAAGTATATTTTTACTGCCGTATTGCTGTCCGCTGCGTTTGGGGATTTGACAAGACCAGTTGTTTTGACAGTAGCTATATTGTCTGTATTTATAACATTACTTGTAGGCTTGATTTTGGTCGAAAATAAAAAGGAAAAATAATCATGCAAACTGTGATACTTTGCCTTGTGCCGGTTTTTATAGCGATTGTAGGCTTGATATATTTCAGCTACCAGGACAAAAAAGACCTCCGGCGGAAAACGGAAAAATAAGGGGCGCCTTTTGGGCGAATCTATAAAAAAAGCAGGCTTTATAAAGCCTGCATGTCGTTCAGTTTCTTGTAGTAGCCGTTCAGCCTGATGAGTTCTTCATGCGTACCGCGCTCTACTATGCGTCCCTCGTGGACGACGCAGATTTCATCCGCATTCTTGATGGTGGACAGCCTGTGGGCTATCGCGATGGTCGTCCTCGATGTGGTGAGGCGGTCGAGCGCCTCCTGTACGAGCCTTTCGGATTCGGTATCCAACGCTGAGGTAGCTTCATCGAGGATAAGAATAGGAGGATTCTTCAATATTGCCCTGGCAATACTGATTCTCTGACGTTGTCCTCCGGACAACTTTCCTCCGCGGTCTCCTATGTTTGTATTGTAGCCGTCTTCCTTTTCCATGATAAAATCATGGGCATTGGCGATTTTGGCTGCTGCCACCACCTGTTCCATCGTGGCATTTTCCACACCGAAGGAAATATTGTTGAATATGGTGTCGTTGAACAGGATAGCTTCCTGGTTGACATTGCCGATGAGGCTGCGCAGGCTCTTTATTTTCAGGTCCTTGATGTTTCGGCCGTCTATAAGGACTTCTCCGGAGGTTACGTCATGATACCGCGGCACCAAATCCACAAGAGTGGACTTTCCGGACCCGGACTGCCCCACAAGAGCTATGGTTTTCCCTTTTGGCACAGTGATGTTGATGTCTTTCAGAATCTCTTTGCCCGGCTCGTATGAGAAATCCACGTGACGGAACTCTATCTTGTCGTCGAATGATGAAATATCTTCTGCGTCAGGCTTTTCCTTTATGTTGTTTTCAGCCTTGAGAATTTTGTCCACACGCTCCATGGAAGCGAGGCCTTTCGGTATGTTGTAGCCCGCCCTTGCAAATTCTTTCAGAGGATTGAGCACGCTGTAGAGGATGACCATGTAGAATATGAATGTCGGTGCGTCGATAGGGGATGCTTCGCTCAGAATGAGCGTCCCTCCGAACCACAGCACGAACATGATCATGATGGTGCCGAGAAATTCACTGACAGGATGCGCGAGAGCCTGCCTGACCGCCACTTTGCTTGTGGCTTTCCTGAGTTCTTCGCTGGTTTTCCTGAATCTGTCTTTCATCCTGTCTTCCGCGATGAAAGCCTTGATGATTCTTAAACCGCCCAATGTTTCGTCGAGCTGGGACATGGTGTCGCTCCATTTTCCCTGGGCTTCCAAAGACTCTTTCTTCAGTTTTTTTCCTATGGCGCTCATACCCCATGCCATAAGCGGTACGACTGCCAGTGTGAACAGGGTCAGCTGCCAGCTCGTGATAATGAGGGTAGTGAAATAAAACAGGATGAGTATCGGATTTTTTATGAGCATGTCGAGAGAGCTCGTGATGGAGTATTCCACTTCTCCGACGTCGCCGCTCATTCGCGCTATGATGTCGCCCTTGCGTTCCTGAGAGAAAAAGCCGAGCGGGAGACTCAGCATTTTATTGTATACCGTCACTCTTATGTCCCGCACGATGCCTGTCCTGAGCGGGATCATGATGGCGGATGAGCCGAAATAACAGCCTGTTTTCAGTGCGGTCATCAGTCCTAAGAACAGTCCGAGGACCAAAAGCGTAACAGAGCCTCCGTGCTGTTCTAT
>CALUSD010000203.1 GCA_944323295.1 uncultured Bacteroidales bacterium
ATAGACAAAACCCGCTACATCGTCCCTTTCGACGGAAAAATCTTCGAAGTGGATGAGTTCCACGGAGAAAACTCCGGCTTGGTGATGGCCGAAATCGAACTTGCATCCGAAGACGAAAACTTCACCAGACCGGAATGGCTCGGAGCGGAAGTCACCGGCGACCGCCGCTATTACAATTCAATGCTGTCCCTGAATCCATATTCGCATTGGCATACGGCATAGGCAGGGTCCTCATGAATCACTGCCCGGCAAAAGCGTGACGGTAGCCCTGGATTTTGTTCCAGCCGCCGCGGGTAAAGTCCGGGACTTCGACAGGTGCATTACCGTTTTCTATGGAAATGGCTGAAAGTTCGGTGAGGCAGCACCACTCGGCAAGATCATAAACGTCCATGTCGAGAGGCAGACCGTTGCGCAGGCAATATACGAGCCGGTAGTCCATGATATAATCCATTCCGCCGTGGCCTCCGACCTTTTTCGCCGTATTCTCGAGTTCTTTCTGGATAGGATGTTTGTATTGCTCCATCAGAGCAGACTTCACGTCCTCCGGGACAAAATCATGAGCCGTCAGGTTATAGATGTCCGCATTGCCTGAGCCATCAGGCACCCGGACAATATCTCCGGCCTTTTCCGGATCGACCATATACCCTTCGATCGGATACTTGTTCGCGAAACCTTTCGTTCCTGTAAGCTGGTACAGCCTGTTGTACGGTCTCGGAGTCACTACATCGTGCTGGATCATGATGGTCTTGCCTTTTTCAGTCCTTATCATGGTCATGGTATGGTCGCCGTTCTGGAAATCGGGAGCGGATTCGCCCCTGTGCGTTTCATAATACGCCTTTCCGTTCACCGCCTTGGTATCCATCGACACCAGGACATTCATCTTGTCGCCACGATGGATGTCGAGAGCCTGGCAGACCGGACCGAGGCCGTGGGTAGGATATACGTCACCGCGATGGTCGCGATTGTAAAGAAGCCTCCAGTCATGCCAGTATTCATCCCAGAATTCCTCCAAATTGTGAATATAGGCGCCTTCCGCATGCAGTATCTCTCCGAAAAGGCCGTGCTGGGCCATATTCAGGGTAGTGAGTTCGAAGAAATCGTAAACGCAGTTCTCAAGCTGCATGCAATGTTTCCGGGTACGCTCGGAAGTATTTATCAAATCCCATATCTCGGCCAGATTCATAGCGGCAGGCACTTCTATGGCTGCATGCTTGCCATGTTCCATGGCATATTTCGCCATAGGGACATGCTTGGTCCAGTCCGTGGCGATGTACACGAGGTCGATATCGTCTCTCTCGCACAGCTGTTTCCAGATATCCTCGTCACCGCTGTATCCGACAGCCTCATGACGGCCGTTTTTCGCCAATATTCTCTGACACTTGTCCACGTTCTCCTTCTCGACATCGCAAAGGGCGACAATATCGGTCCCTTCTATCTGGGACATGCGCTCCACTGCGCCGGGGCCTCTCATGCCGAGACCGATAAAGCCGATGCGGACAGTGTCGATGGCAGGTGCAGCAAATCCGAGCATATCCTGCTGCCCTGAGGGGCGTTCGGGGACATCCGTTCTGATGATACCACTGTCGGAATGACAGCATGAGATGAATAGCGACAGGCCTGCGGCCAGGCTCAGGGTAAGTGCAAAAATTCTTTTCATTGTAATAAATATATGATATAAAATTATATAACAGATCTCTCGACTTTGCCTGCGGAACTCCCTCGACTTTGCTTCGCAATTCCCTCGACTACGCTCGGGATGACACCGGGAGGGCATCGATATCCGGAATTTTCCAGGAAGGAGGCAGCGGGGCTTCTATCGTCATCTCGGTTTTCCTGACCGGATGAATGAAAGTCGCACGCCGGGAATGAAGGCTGATGCTCCCGTCCGGATTCGACCTCGGAGCTCCGTATTTCAGGTCGCCCTTGATAACGCATCCCATGTCCGAGAGCTGACACCTTATCTGATGATGTCTTCCTGTCAGGAGCTTCACTTCTACAAGCCAGTAACGTTCGGTCGCGCAAAGCAGCCGGTATTCTAATTCCGCCGTTTTCGCATCCTTCCGCAGCGCTCCCGGGCGGCACATGTATGATTTGTTTCTGGATTCGATCCTGTAGATGTAGCCGGACAGTTTTCCTTCATCCTGAGGCGGAGGAGCACACACAAGTGCCCAGTAATATTTGTGAATGTCGCCTTTTCTGAACATCTCGTTAAGTCTTGCCAACGCCTTGGATGTCTTCGACAATATGACTATACCGCTCACAGGCCTGTCCAAACGGTGAGGGACACCGAGAAACACGCTTCCGGGCTTGCCGTCCCGCATGGCGATGAACGATTTGTATAAATCGGTGATCGTTTCATCCTCCGTCTTGTCCGCCTGAACGATCTCGCCTGCCATCTTGTTGACTATCAAAAGATGATTGTCCTCATATACGATACGGCCTGCGGCATCCGAATATTCATGGTCCGATAAAGTTCTGTACAGCATTTCTGAAAATTTCATCAAACTTACAACAAATTTGCATATCCGCAAAAAAAGATTTTCCTCCCGGCCGGAGAATACATGGCGGCTTATGCCCGTCCTCATGCTTCTCCCTGAATGACATGGCAGGGATATTTTTCATGACATTTTGGCAGATTCCGCCAGACAAAAGGCATTGGCACAGGTTTCGATATTAGGCTGGCGTCTCCGCACGGACAGCAGGTCCGGGAAAGAGACGAAAGGATTGTCCGAAGGACAACGGCATTGTCCGGAGGACACACAAACTGAAAAAATAAATAAAAAGGAGAACATATTATGGGAAAAATCATTGGTATCGACTTGGGAACCACGAACTCTTGCGTGGCGGTTATGGAAGGTAACGAGCCTACCGTAATCATAAACAACGAAGGTCAGAGAACTACGCCTTCAGTAGTCGCTTTCACGGAAGGCGGCGAGAGGAAAATCGGCAACCCGGCCAAAAGGCAGGCTATCACGAATCCTCATAAAACGGTCTTTTCCATCAAGAGATTCATGGGCGAGACTTACGATCAGGTAACGAAAGAAGTGGAGAGGATGCCTTACAAGGTAGTCCGCGGTGACAACAATACACCGAGAGTGGACATCGACGGCAGGCTCTATACTCCGCAGGAAATTTCCGCGATGATTCTGCAGAAGATGAAAAAGACTGCGGAAGAATATCTGAGACAGGATGTTACGGAAGCTGTCATAACTGTTCCGGCATACTTCTCGGATTCTCAGAGACAGGCTACCAAGGAAGCCGGAAAAATCGCAGGGCTTGACGTAAAGCGTATTATCAACGAGCCTACGGCAGCTGCCCTTGCATACGGCCTCGACAAGAAGAACAAGGACATGAAAATCGCCGTATACGACTTGGGCGGCGGTACATTCGATATCTCCATCATGGAACTCGGAGACGGCGTGTTCGAAGTCAAATCCACCAACGGTGACACTCACCTCGGAGGCGACGATTTCGACCAGGTGATCATCGACTGGCTGGCTGCAGAATTCGCAGCAGAAAACGGCGGCATCGACCTGAAGAAAGACCCTATGGCGCTGCAGAGGCTGAAAGAGGCTGCGGAGAAAGCCAAAATCGAACTTTCGAGCCAGACCTCCACGGAAATCAACCTTCCTTACATAATGCCGGTAGACGGTATTCCTAAGCACCTCGTAAAGACTTTGACAAGGGCCAAATTCGAGCAACTCGCCGACAGCCTTATCCAGAGGACCATCGAGCCATGCCGCAAAGCCCTGTCGGATGCAGGATACACGGCTTCCGATATCGATGAAGTGCTGCTTGTAGGAGGTTCCACACGTATACCTGCCATCCAGGCCATCGTCGAGAAATTCTTCGGAAAAGCTCCTAACAAGAGCGTCAATCCGGACGAAGTCGTAGCCATCGGAGCCGCTATTCAGGGTGGCGTGCTTGCAGGCGACGTGAAAGACGTGCTTCTGCTCGATGTTACTCCGCTTTCACTCGGTATCGAGACCTTGGGCGGCGTGATGACCAAACTGATAGAGTCTAACACGACCATTCCTACCAGAAAGTCGCAGGTATTCTCCACGGCTGCAGACAACCAGCCTTCTGTAGAAATCCATGTACTCCAGGGAGAAAGGCCTATGGCAAAAGACAACAAGGAAATCGGCAAGTTCCATTTGGACGGTATAGCTCCGGCTCCGAGAGGCGTCCCTCAGATAGAGGTAACATTCGATATCGACGCCAACGGTATCCTGAATGTTTCAGCCAAGGATAAGGCTACCGGGAAAGAGCAGAACATCAGGATCGAGGCTTCTTCCGGACTCAGCGAAGATGAGATCAAGAGAATGCGTGATGAGGCCAAGGCCAATGAGGCTGCTGACAACGCCGAGCGTGAAAGGGTCGACAAGATAAATAATGCCGATGCAATGTGCTTCCAGACTGAAAAGAATCTGAAAGAGTACGGCGACAAGATACCGGCCGACAAGAAAGGCGCTATCGAATCTGCATTGAACGGTCTGAAAGAGGCTGTCAAGAATCAGAATGTCGCTGACATCGACAAATACAACAGCGAACTCGAGGCTGCATGGCATGCTGCGTCAGAGGATATGGCGAAAGCTGCCGGTGCACAGCAGGGCGGACCGCA
>CALUSD010000204.1 GCA_944323295.1 uncultured Bacteroidales bacterium
GAGAGTATCTGACGGTGACGCTACGATAATGCTATACGGGCCACCTGCATCAGCCGTCAGAATATCAGCCGACCATTGGATGCCGTGTCCGTCAACCCCGTCAGCCGAAAGTGCGGCATCATATGTCTTCCCGTTCCAGGACGTCGTCACCGTCACATTTTCCCGGACATCGGTCCATCCCCATATTTTAGCTGCGGTATTTCTCTGCAGCAGCATATCGTTGGAAAAAAGAGCCGGGAGACGAAGTGAAGCATCTGCTTCAATGGATATGAACGATGCAGACAAAAAAGCAACGAACGATATGGTAAAAAGTTTATGCATAATTTGTGGTCTCGATGTGGTCAACCAGATTGGTAAACCAATTTCCGTTTGCAAATATGAAAATCTTTTTTCAATAAACCAACGATTTTTTCAGTCAACGTGTTAATTTTAACAATATTCACTTCGACAGAGTACGAAAGCCGATGCTACCGTCATAACAAGCATTGGCAAGAGTATTCCGCAGACAAGGCTGGCGGGATTTTCTCTTTTTTGTCATTTTTTCTTTTTCCATACTGTTGTTTTTCTCTTTTCGATATTCTTTTCTATTTATTTACACCATATTCGCCTCCATGTGTTATAATGCTTATCATGGAGAATTCTGTGTATCTATAAACCGTCACAATGGAACTCACTACATTACAGAATATGATATACGAAGTCCGCGGCATCCGCGTGATGTTTGACTTCGACCTTGCACAATTATATCAAGTTGAGACACGTGTTCTTAATCAGGCTGTAAAGCGCAATATAGACCGTTTTCCCGAAGATTTCATGTTTCAACTTAATGAAACAGAATGGGAAAGCATGTCATCACAAATTGTGATGACATCCCGGATAAAACGTCCTAAATCGTCCCTTCCTTATGTATTTACCGAGCACGGAGTGATAATGCTTTCCAGCGTACTTCGAAGTGCAGTGGCAATTCAGACAAGTATTGAAATATCAAGAGCATTTATAGCAATGAGAAAGAGATAGACAACATTTATCAGGCTATCGCAGAACTTTCAGTACGCCGGGCACCGGAAGACAAGCCGCGGAAGAAAATCGGTTTCAAGACAAATAACAATGAATGATATCGTGAAATTCGACTTAGTCGAAGAGTTCATCATCGAACTCCGTGGAGAAAAAGTAATATTGGTGAACAATGTTGCCACCCTGTATGGAGTGGAGACAAGGGAAATCAATCAGGCTGTAAAAAACAATCCCGAGAAATTTCCTGATGGGTATGTACTCACCCTCACCAAAGAGGAAAAGCGGGAGGTTATCAAAATTTTTGACAACCCTACAAGTGTGAAGTACTCCCCATCACTTCCGACGGCTTTTACAGAGAAAGGCCTTTACATGCTCGCGACAATCCTTAAAGGGGAGCGCGCCACGCATACCACAATCGCCATTATCGAGGCATTCGCCAAACTCCGTGAATTATCCAGGACAATCGGGGAGATGTCCGCGAATCCGGATAAGTTCCGGCAGAAGTCACTTATGGAAAAATCCGGGGAGATAATGGCAGACCTATTCGGGGATGACATGAAGACCGACGAGACGGAAACGGAAATCGAGCTGAACTTCGCAGTCCTGAAGTTGAGACATACGATTAAGCGCACGGAACGGAAATGAGCCGCACACCGGAACGTCTGGATTATGTTTGGACTGCGTCCACATATACTGTGGCGCCTCGGCAGAGCAAATAAATTTGTTCTGCTCTCGGCTTCTGCGTACATTTGTAGAGTTGAATCGATTCGACAAGAGGGAAAAAATAAGAGACTGTAATACTGTGTGTATTTGAAAAAAAATGAAATATGGCTGACAATGACTGGAAAAAAAGATTAGGGATAGTGTATTCGACCGACCCTGATTTCAAATATGAAGAAGAACGGAAAGCTGATGTCGAGACTCTGCCTCCTGCTGCTCAAAAACTTACGGTATCGATAGACCGAAGAAACAGAGGAGGGAAACAGGTCACGCTCGTAACAGGATTCGCAGGCAGCGATGAAGACCTTGCCGAACTCGGCCGGACGCTGAAAATCAAATGCGGGGTAGGCGGCAGCGCCAAAGACGGAGAGATCACCATACAGGGCGATTTCCGTGATAAAGTCACCGAACTTCTCATAAAAATGGGTTACAGGGCCAAACGCGGGAACTGACGGACGGAAGTCCCCGATTCAGGTGAATTTTAACGGCTATGAATTTTATACAGATAATCGCTGCAGCATGTGTGCTTATCGGCATCCTGCTTTTAAAAAACATCGTAAATGTGTTTCCGTCTCTTGTCGGTTGTCTTTTCAGGTGGAAAGAGTGTCTGAATATCGAAGACAGTCTGAGACTGAGCAGCGACAGGAATATTTTCGCCGTATTCATGATCCTTCCTTTTTGTATAGCGGCATCCGGATTTCATCTGTACTGTCCGGATTTCCTGAGCGGACTGCAACCCGCTGCTTTTTTCGGCTGTACTTGCGGAATATTTGCCGGATACTGCCTGACGCGTACGGCTTTTGCCGTTATGATCAGAAAGCCCAAAATACCTGAAAAAATCTACAAAGCCGCGAACAGGACTTCATTCAGCTTCTTCTGCATTATGGCAGCAGCCGTCCTGGCAGCGGGAGGAATCTGCTCATTCGCCGACATTGCCGAAAAGACTGCACGAACTGTATTATTGTACATTATCCTCACTGTCTATGCCGTCGCCATTGTCCGGAAATTTCAAATTTTCGGCAACTATTGCTCATTTTTTACCGCATTTTTGTATCTTTGCGTCCTTGAATTTTTGCCGACAGGTATTTTGGTGATTTCGGCAGCATTGTTTTGATATGACAGTCAGGAACATTCTTATTTCACAGCAGCCGCCAAAAGCGAATTCTCCATACGCGGAGATAACTGCGAAATACGGGGTTGAATTTGATTTTGTCCCATTCTTCTCCATCGAGCCTCTATCCTCACGGGAATTCAGAGGCCAGAGAATCAACATACTCGATCATACGGCCATCGTTTTTTCGGCAAGATCCACCATTGATGCCTTTTTTCATCTATGCAACGAACTTCGGGTCAAGATACCGGAAACAATGAAATATTTCTGCACGACTGAAGCCGTGGCAATGTATCTGCAAAAACACATCATATACCGCAAAAGAAAAATCTTTTTCGGGGACGGGACCCCGGCCTCACTCATTGCGCAGATAGGGACGAAGCATAAAGGGGAAAAATTTCTCATAGCCACTTCAGATTCGACCAACAACGATATCACCAAGGTATTCGAAGAGAACAAGCTGGATTTTCACAGTGCAATGTTCGTCAAGTCCGTATCAGGCGACCTCAAAAACATATCGCTTCCGAATTACGACATGATAGTCCTGTACAACCCGTCAGACGTAAAATCTCTGTATGAAAATTTCCCGGATTTCACACAGGGGGCAATCAGGTTCGTATCATACGGAAAATCCGTAGTCAAGGCAATGACTGACGCCGGTCTGAAAATCGAAATTTCCGCACCTACGTCCGCCGCACCGTCAGTGGCCAAAGCTATCGAACTGTATTTAGAAAAAGAGGGAAAATGACTTCCTCCGCACACCCCTTTTCGCTGAGCAAGGATGAGAGGCTGCATGGGAAAAAAGATATCGCAGGGCTTCTTTCGAAAGGGAAGTTCCGCACATTCAGGAATTTCAGATACTGCTACATACCTGACAACGGGCTCACATACGGCAGAATAATGGTTTCGGTGCCGAAAAAACTTTTCAAGAGAGCCGTCAAGCGCAATTTGTTGAAACGTAGAATCAGAGAAAGCTACCGCCTGCAAAAAGGGCTTTTGCCGGACGGGCACGGCGCTGACATCCTGTTTATTTACAACAGCAAGGAAATTGCCTGCAGCAATGAAATTTTTTATGCTGTCGGAGCAATATTGAAAGATATCGGCAATGAAATCGGTAAAAACAAAGGAATTTCTTAAAAAGGCCGCGATTTTTCCTTTCGTTCTGATGATCCAGTTCTACAGGAAATGCATATCGCCGTACACACCTTCAGCCTGCCGTTTCACGCCGACATGTTCCCAATATGCCCTGGAAGCGTTCCGGAAATACGGGCCGTTCAAAGGGTTATATCTGACTGTCCGGCGTCTGTTGAGATGCCATCCTTGGGGCGGGAGCGGCTACGACCCTGTGCCCTGACGGGCACAGGGTCGTATGACCCATCTCAACCCCCTGCACCCCCTGTTAGGGGGATTGCGCACCTCCGGTACGGTCCCATCGGGACTTTACCCTGACGGGCACAGGGTCGTATGACCCATCTCAACCCCCTGCACCCCCTGTTAGGGGGGATTGCGTACCTCCGGTACGGTCCCCTCGGGACTTTACCGTAACAGGCACAGGACCAAAGTATGAAATTCTATGGCAAAGAAAGAGAAAATACAGAAGATGTTCGACAATATTGCCGGAGACTATGACAAGCTGAATCACATCATGTCTTTGGATATCGACCGTTCGTGGAGAAAAAAGGCGGTTAAAACGATTGTCGACACAAAAACTCCGATGAAGATTCTCGACGTCGCCTGCGGGACAGGGGATTTCTCCATAGCAATTGCCCGGGCAGCAGGACCGGGCAGCAGGATTATCGGTGCAGACCTGTCTGAAGGAATGCTTGAGGTCGGCAGAAAGAAGATTTCGGCAGCAGGAATGTCGGACAAAATCGTGATGGAACAGGGCGACTGCGAAAATCTGCGCTTTGCCGAATGTTCATTCGACAGAGTAACAGTCGCATTCGGAGTCAGGAACTTCGAACATTTAGACTTGGGACTGAAAGAAATGCTAAGGGTTCTGAAGCCGGGAGGGAAAGTCGTGATATTGGAGTTGTCGCTGCCTGAAAATCCGGTAGTTGCATCTCTGTTCAAACTGTACTTTCTGCATATACTTCCTCGCATCGGAGGTACGGTGTCCGGCGATAAAAAGGCATACGAATATCTTCCTGCATCCGTACTGAAATTTCCGAAACAGCAGATTTTCAAGCAAATGATGAGTGATTGCGGGTTTTCTTCCGTCTATGCAAAGGCCTTTACATTCGGCATCTGCAGAATGTATGTCGGCATGAAATGACCGGACATTCCCATAAAGCGCTCATGGCTCACGCCGGGGACTCGCCGCAGAGGGTCATCTTGCACCGTCAGCGGTGATGGTAATTCCTGGTTACAGCAAAAACCGGATAAAACCGAAACCGGCAAGTACGGCAAACAGGAAAGTGGAAACGACCAACATGGGCAGCATGGGGTCAAGCGCTTTTCCGGAACGTTTCCAGACAGCTGCAAGATGCCATGCAAACAAAGGCAAAGTCAGGACATAAAGATAGTGCCACCAATCGAAAATCCTCAACGCGGAATATCCTGCCATGCACAGCCAGCCTGCAATAATAAGCAGAGTGTGATATATTTTCGCATTTCTCTCCCCAATCCTTACCGGAATCGTCCGCCTGGTCAGCCTGTCGCTCTCCATATCGCGTATATTGTTGACATTCAGGACAGCCGTACTGAAACATCCTATGGACACAGCAGGAAGCAAAAGTATCCAGGTGCGTATTTCGTGTGCAGCCACGAAATACGAGCCCAACACCGAAATGATACCGAAGAAAATAAATACGTAAAAATCCCCTAAACCGCTGTAACCGTACGGATTCCTGCCGAGAGTATATTTCAGGGCGCCTGAAATTGCAGCTGCACCCAAAAGCATCGTTATCAGGGGGCCGAAATCGAAGAATGTCCCGAAAGAAAAACGTATCATGGCCAATCCGCTCGCGACAGAGAGAAAGACATAAATCCAGACCATGGTCCTGTATTCTTTTTCCGTCATCTGGCCGGTCGAAAGAGTGTATGCCGGTCCCTTTCTGTCTGCCACCCTGTCAGTTCCTTTCAAATAATCGCCTAACTCGTTTGCGGTATTGGACAAAATCTGCAGAAAAACAGCAGTGAGCAAGGTAAAGACAACAACCCACGGATTCACTCTGTAATCCGATGCCGCAAGCATCAGTCCGAGGGCGACTCCCGAAAGAGACTGCGGAAGCGTCCTAAGACGCATTGCCGTCACGTATGATTTGATTTTTCCCATATAAACAACAATAAAACAACCTACAACACATAAAACAACACTTGAAACAACACTGTCGACAACTCCATAAAAAACCCGTCTGACGATCTTTGCATCCGGTTAAGAATCTTATTCGTCTCTTTCTGTGGAGACTTGATTGAACGGGAACGTGTGCAATATATCCCGATTCCACAGAGATAAAACGGGTTGTCGGGAGACAATCCGTTTTGTTCTGTATAAAAGTACATACCGGCTGTCAGTCGAGTTTCAACACAGCCATGAAAGCACTTTGCGGCACTTCCACCGTACCTATCTGCCGCATCCGTTTTTTGCCTTGCTTCTGCTTCTCGAGAAGTTTCCTTTTGCGGGTAATGTCACCGCCATAACACTTCGCGGTCACGTCCTTCCTGACAGCCTTGACGGTCTCACGGGCGATGATCTTGGCTCCGATTGCCGCCTGTATGGCCACATCGAACTGCTGCCGCGGTATAAGCTCTTTCAGCTTTTCACAGATTTTACGTCCGAAATCATAGGCATGATCTGCATGAATCAGGCTCGAAAGAGCATCAGCAGGGTCTCCGTTCAGCAGGATGTCGAGTTTTACCAGTTTCGCTTCCCTGAAACCTGTCAAGTGATAGTCGAAAGAGGCATAGCCTTTCGAAATCGATTTCAATTTATCGTAAAAATCGAATACGATTTCGGAAAGCGGCATGTCGTATGTCAATTCGAGACGGTCCGATGTGATATAATGCTGGTTTACGAGAGTACCGCGCTTGTCTAAACACAGCTTCATGATCGGGCCGTAGAAGTCCGATTTCGAAATGACCTGCGCCCTGATATACGGCTCTTCTATCTTGGAAATAAGCGTCGGAGCAGGCAGCCCGGACGGATTGTGCACATCCACTATGTCGCCCTGGGTAGTATAGACCTTGTACGAAACGTTAGGGACCGTAGTGATGACATCCATGTTGAATTCCCTGTAGAGCCTCTCCTGGATGATTTCAAGATGCAGAAGTCCGAGAAAGCCGCACCTGAAACCGAAGCCGAGAGCCAAGGAGGATTCCGGCTCGAACACCAAGGAAGCGTCATTGAGCTGGAGTTTTTCAAGCGAAGCCCTCAATTCCTCGTATTGGTCGGTCTCGACCGGATAAACTCCCGCAAAAAGCATCGGTTTTACCTCCTCGAAACCGGCTATTGCCTCGGCACACGGATTTTCCACATGCGTAATGGTATCCCCGACCTTGACTTCGGATGCAGTCTTGATGCCGGAAATTATGTACCCCACGCTTCCGCAAGGAATCTCCCGGCGCGGATCCAGCTTCATTTTCAGGACACCGACTTCATCCGCATCGTAGATTTTGCCCGTATTGAAAAACTTCACCTTGTCGCCTGTACGGATACTGCCGTTGACTATCTTGAAATAGGCGATGATTCCCCTGAACGAATTGAATACCGAATCGAAAATAAGGGCCTGCAACGGCGCATCGGGATCTCCTTTCGGTGCAGGAATACGCTCCACTATCGCATCGAGAATCTCAGGAACGCCCTGTCCTGTCTTTCCTGAAGCACAGAGCACGTCCTCCGGTTTGCATCCGAGCAAATCCACCACCTGATCGGTCACCACATCCACCATAGCGGAATCGACATCGATCTTGTTCAGCACCGGAATGATTTCAAGGTCATGTTCGATAGCTAAGTACAGATTCGAAATAGTCTGGGCCTGAATGCCTTGAGTAGCATCCACAACCAACAGTGCGCCCTCGCATGAGGCTATCGCCCTCGACACCTCGTACGAAAAATCCACATGACCCGGGGTATCGATAAGATTCAGCACATATTTTTCGCCATTGTGCACATAATCCATCTGGATAGCATGACTCTTTATCGTGATGCCCTTTTCCTTTTCCAAATCCATCGAGTCCAGCACCTGCGCCTCCATATCCCTGGCTGCCAAAGTCTTGGTCATCTCGATCATTCTGTCCGCCAGCGTACTTTTTCCGTGATCGATATGAGCGATAATGCAAAAATTCCTGATATTTTTCATAATCTCTTCTTTCGGGTGCCTCCGGCAATGAAAACAAGACCTCGCCGCAGCACAATTCTGCAAAGATAGCAAGTTTTATGTAATATCAGGAAATACGCATCTTGAGCATATCGTATCGGTTTCAGTCTTCGTCGCGGACGCAGCGGACGTAGCCACGCTCCTCATCGCGATTGTCGTTCACCAACGAGAAGGTATTGTTTTCATAATACCAGATAAAACCGTCGCGCGTGTCGGAGTATGGGGACTGTCCGTCCATGGAGAATGCGGTCTGGCTGATGTAAAGAGGGGGATATCCAACAATTTCACCTTCTTCCGTAAAGTATATATCTCCACCCCATGTCCCTTTATGATATAAAGCTATCACAGAATATGCAGGCCACTGGTTCGGACTAAGTCGGGTCGTCATAATCAGAAGTTCGCGCTGATTGGGAATCCGGTATCCTGACGGACACGGATTATATGTCTGATAATACATCCACTCATGTCTGTTAATCCAATTGATACCTGTTTCATCTTTAGACGATCCCCCCGACGTCCAAGTCAGGCCTCCATTTTTCGGCTCGGCTATTTCACTATTTGACGATGAAGTACCATCATTGTAATTATAAGGCGTTACTTTCCCATTCACATACGCATCCTTGGTCACCCTGAACTTCACGTATGGCTTGTTCACCTCGCTTGTCTCGTCGTGCAGAGGCAGGACTGTCGTCTCCCTGTTGCTTCTGAGAGCCTTTACATTCATATTCGACATGTCGAGAGTATATGTGCCGTCACCGTGATCCTCGACCTTTATCAGATCCTCGGGATTGGTCTGCACATCATCGAGGGCCACTCCGAGATTTCGGATACAGCGATAGGCATATCTGCTGCCATTCTTTTGATAAGAGCCATCTTCGCTATTCTGATTGAATGAGCCGCGGGAAGCACCCTCTTCCGCCCAGAATACCCACGGAGCTCCCCTGCCGTCATTATCGGAAGCATTGTATGAACTGGAAGTATAATGCCAGTAAACATCGTTTCCTCCCGGACGATCTAC